>NZ_JAQMUA010000451.1:0-19366 GCF_028330895.1 Kamptonema animale CS-326
CTCACGGGTTATAACTTCTAATGCCAATTGAAAACAAGCGATCGCAGTATCTATATTCTGGGCCCGGTTGCCCGTGATTTTGTCTCCGTAGGCAGCCGCCAGATTATTTTGAGTTATTGCCCATTTTTCAGGAAAATCCTCACGGGTTCTAACTTCTAATGCCAATTGAAAACAAGCGATCGCCGTATCTATATTCTCTGCTCGGTTGCCCGTGATTTTTTTGGAGTAGGCAGTTGCCAGATTATTTTGAGTCCCTGCCCAATCTTGGGGAAAATCCTCACAGGTTCTAACTTCTAATGCTAATTGATAACAAGCGATCGCAGTATCGATATTCTCTGCCCGGTTGCCTGTGATTTTGTCCAAGTAGGCATTTGCCAGATTATTTTGAGTCGTTGCCCATTTTTCAGGAAAATTCTTACGGGTGTAAACTGTTAATGCCAATTGATAACAAGCGATCGCAGTATCTATATTCTGGGCCCGGTTGCCTGTGATTTTGTCCAAGTAGGCAAGTCCCACATTATTTTGAGTCCCTGCCCAATTTTCGCTTCCTGGTTGCCGATGACTTAAAACTATTTGATAACCTGCTATAGCTATTTCAATATTATTCGCTTTTTTCCCCAGTGGAAATTGATAAATATGAATACTCAAATATTCAATGAGACCAAAAATTGACGCAATTGTTTCTGAATCTTTATCAGCAATTAAATTCTCTGCCACTTGCTGTAAAATATCTGAGAAACGGCGATTAAGGAGATGTTGCCGTTGTTGGAAAAGCGGGTGAATTATTTTAACATCGCCATTACTATCTTGTTCTGCTTGCAACAATTCAAGGATAAACCTGGCATACTCTTGGTCATTTTCCCCCTCAGAATTTTCCCCATCTTCTCGATCCTGAATACCCAAGAATTGCCCTAACTGACTCGCCAAATTCCTTAAAAAATCCGCCGCATTTTCCTGGCCTTCCCCTGCCAAGTTTTCGGCTATTATCTGGCAAACTATGAGAAATTCTGCATCGAGTAATTCCGAGTTAGCCTGTAAAATCTGCGGTTCCTCACCATTGGGGCAACTGAGGAGTTGTTGAATCAGATTAGCGTAAGCTTGGGCGCGAGTTTCATCCATGATGGTGAGGGGGTAGGGAATAGCACCAAGATTTATTTTATCATATTCACCAAATTGTCTGAATAGTAGTTAAAGCTTGAATTTTCCCATCGCGGGTGACTAAGGGAAGATTCAAAGATAAAGCAGTAGCCGCAATAATTCTGTCTGGCATATCTGGCACTACATCGCGGGGAATCTGACGCAAAGTTTGTGCTGTGATTAAATCCAGAGGGGCTATTTCTAACCCAGTCCCTGCATCAGATAAAGCATTAATTAACTGGCCAAATGCCTCTTCTGGCAACCGATACCTTTCCACTAAATAGCCTACTTCTACCACAGAAATTGCAGACACATAAATCGGATTACCTCCTGCTGATGCTGCATCTAAAGCCATCATTGCTGCTGGGGATAATCGAGTAGTCTCCCGCAAATACCAGATAATTGTATGAGTGTCAGCGACAACGGCTGTCATAAAATATCCTCCCTCGGAAAATTGCCCCACATTTCTTTTCTAGCTTGGGCAATATCTTCTTCCGTAATCTCCATATCTAAATTAGCCCACATTCCTTTGACGCTTTTTAGAGTTTTTTTAGGAAGACTTTTTTGTTGAAGAAACTCAGCAAAATCTAAAATTTCTTGCTGCTTATCCGGGGGTAATGCCCGCAACTTATCTAAAACGGCTTGCTCTAAATTCATCGTTGATTTCCTCCATAGTTACTCTCAAATAATCTTCACACCGTAGAAAATCAGCATCCACTCATATCAATTCTTAATTCCCGTCGCTGCAATACCTCGAATAAACTGTTTTTGACCAATTAAAAATAACACCACCACAGGCAAAGTGGCAATAACAACCGCTGCCATTAATAAAGGCCAACTACTGGTAAACTGTTCCTGAAACTCAGCCAAAACTAATTGCACAGTCCTTAACTCCGGCCTCGTCGTAAACACCAACGGCTTAAACAAATCGTTCCACTCCCCGATAAAAGCAAACAAAAATAGCGTCACCAAAGCGGGACGCGCTAAAGGTAACATCACCAACCACAAAACTTGCCAGCGATTGGCCCCATCCAAAGCCGCCGCCTCCTCCAACTCCACCGGAATCGAGCTAAAATACTGGCGCATCAAGAAAATCCCAAATCCACTCGCCGCCGTCGGTAAAATCAGAGCCCCGTAAGTATTGAGTAGGTGGCCCCACTTCAAAACCAGGAAGATAGGAATCACCAATAGCTGAAACGGAATCACCAGCGTTGCCAAAACCACCAAAAGCAAAGCCCCACGCCCTCGGAACTGCAACCGGGCTAAAGCGTAACCAGCTAAAGCCGACGTAACCACCTGACACCCCGTCACCGCCAGTGCCACTAAAGTAGAATTAATAAAAGCCAGTAAAAAGTTTCCCCTACGCCAAGCTTCAAGATAATTAGCTAGAGTTAGATCAGTTGCTTTGATAGAAGCTGGGGTGAATGATGTAACAACTACAACAGCAAGGGGGATCAGCACCACAGCGGCCCCAACTAACAAAAAAAACCAAACGAGCATTTCTCCTGCCCTGGATGTCTGAAATTGTTTAGCCATAAATGCTCTAAGTGAGGTAAAATGCCGATTTTTTCACGCTTTGAGCCTCTGTAGCTTCGCGGAGTCCAACAAAACTGGTAAATTGTTCGTTTAAATAGGTAAAGTAAACTATAAGCTAAGTTAAGTAAAATAACTTTACCTTTGACCCCAGCTCCAAAGCTCTATTTAAGTATTTACTCTTTTGTGATGAGGAGACGACAGACCTATGCAGCAGCTTGAGGCCAGCCCAGCAATCGACTTTGAAACGGCAACCTACAAAGATGCCTACAGCCGGATTAACGCCATTGTGATCGAAGGCGAACAGGAGGCTTATGACAACTACATCAGACTGGGCGAAATGCTGCCTGACCAAAAGGATGTGTTGATTTCGTTGTCTAAGATGGAAAACCGACACATGAAAGGGTTCCAAGCTTGCGGCCGCAATCTTAAGGTAACGCCAGACATGGAATTTGCCAAGGATTTCTTTGCGGCACTGCACAGCAATTTCCAAGAAGCAATGGCAGCAGGTAAGGTGGTAACTTGTTTGGTGATTCAATCGCTGATTATCGAGTGCTTCGCGATCGCAGCTTACAATATTTACATCCCCGTTGCCGATGACTTCGCTCGAAAAATCACTGAAGGGGTAGTTAAAGATGAGTACAACCACCTCAACTTTGGCGAAGAATGGCTTAAAGCTCACTTTGAGGAGTCCAAAGCTGAAGTTGAAGCCGCCAACCGCCAAAACTTACCCATAGTCTGGCGAATGCTCAACCAAGTTGAAGACGATGCCCGCGTTTTGGGCATGGAAAAAGATGCCTTAGTTGAGGATTTTATGATAGCCTACGGCGAAGCCCTCAGCAATATTGGCTTTACCACTCGCGACATTATGCGGATGTCCGCCTACGGTCTTACCGCTGCATAAAAATGGCTAATTGCTAATGGCTGATAGCTAAAAGCTAAAAGCTAAAAGCTAAAGGCTAATAGGGAAGAAAGAGTTTTGAGTTAAAGATTTAATTTCCTAACTCATAAGTACCAAATTAGCAATTAGCAATTAGCAATTAGCAATTAGCAATTAGCAATTAGCAATTCCACCTAACAACAGAAAACTGACTTTTTATTTAATGTTTGGTTTAATTGGTCACTTAAGTAGCTTAGAACACGCCCAATCAGTCGCAAAAGAGTTGGGCTATCCAGAATACGCAGATCAGGGGCTTGACTTTTGGTGCAGCGCTCCTCCTCAAATCGTTGATAATATCACTGTAACTAGCATCACAGGTCAAAAAATAGAGGGCCGCTATGTAGAATCTTGCTTTCTACCAGAAATGCTGGCAAATCGCCGGATTAAGGCAGCTACGCGGAAAATACTCAACGCGATGGTTCACGCTCAAAAGCACGGCATTAATATCACAGCTTTAGGTGGGTTTTCTTCGATTATCTTTGAAAATTTCAACTTGCAGCAGATTCAGCAAATTAGGAATATTAAGTTGGAGTTTGAACGCTTCACTACTGGTAATACCCATACTGCTTATATTATCTGTCGCCAAGTAGAAGAAGCCGCCCCTAAGTTAGGGATAGACTTGTCTCAGGCTACTGTTGCCGTTTGCGGGGCGACTGGTGATATTGGTAGTGCGGTTTGTCGGTGGCTGAATAACCGGACAAATGTTAAAGAATTGTTGCTAATTGCTCGCGATCGCGAACGCTTGCAAGCCTTAGAATCGGAATTAGGGCGCGGCAAAATTATGGATTTAGAGGAAGCTCTACCTCTAGCCGATATTATAGTTTGGGTAGCGAGTATGCCCAAGGGAGTTGAAATTAATCCCAAAGAATTAAAGCAACCTTGTCTGATGATTGATGGCGGCTATCCTAAAAATTTAGCAAGTAAAGTTCAACATCCCGGAGTCTATGTGCTTCAGGGTGGGATAGTGGAACATTCTCTAGATATTGACTGGAAAATTATGAAAATAGTCAGTATGGATGTGCCAGCTCGTCAGTTGTTTGCTTGTTTTGCTGAATCCATGTTGCTGGAGTTTGAAAAGTGGTACACGAACTTTTCTTGGGGGCGAAATCAGATCACTATTGAAAAGATGGAGATGATCGGGAAAGTTTCTCTAAAACACGGATTTAGACCCCTGTTATTGTTTTAGTTAACAGTTGACAGTTGACATTTAACAGTTGACATTTAACAGTTGACAGTTGACAGTTAACAGTTAACAGTTAACTATTATCCGTGCAGTTCTTGATGATCATTACCTCCATAATTTTTTGACCGATTTCGTCTTTAAGTTCTAATGCTTCCCAGAGTTCAACTAGCAAGTCTTGTTCCTCTTGGGTGAAAACTCCATCGGCTAAAACTAGATCGGCGGCGATGGCAAAAGCTGTTTGTCGTAACTTAGGTGTTAGCCCGTTTTTGGCAGCGATGAATACATCGGAAGGTCTGTACTTATTTACCAAGCCTAAAACTTTCTTAAAAAGTTCTTGGAATTCTTCGCGGGAATAAGCACTGAAAAGGCGGACGTGATTAGCACCAAGTGTCTGCTTTTCTTCTTGGGCCATTTTGCCATCGGCACTGACGGCTAATATGGAAATAGCCATTAGTGCTTCGGGTGCACTTAGTTCGATGCCACTTGCTTTACTGTTCGCAGTTCTGAAGAAGTCAGAAGATTTTGCGTTTTTTTGACTTTGGTAGGACATAATTAGTGTTAGTAAAAATTTCTTTGCTGTCGAGTTTACAGAGATTTCCCGCACAAAGCAATTCCCCAACCGGGGGTGAATAGCTACGATCGCGCCTCAAAAGAGGTTAAGTAGATTTGAAACTTTCGCTGTTCACACCTGACAGGGTAGGATCGATCCAGACTAAATCCAAATTTTATCGAAATTCCTAGTGTGCCCAACGCTGACCGTAAACCCCTCCTATTAGAATTTGAAAAGCCCCTGGCGGAACTGGAAACCCGGATTAACCAGATTCGCCAACTAGCTGACGAAAATGGTGTAGATGTCTCCGAGGACATTCGCCAGTTGGAAGCACGTTCGGCCCAACTTCGTCAAGAAATTTTTACTGGCTTGTCGCCGATGCAACGGCTGCAACTGGCTCGTCACCCCCGTCGCCCTAGTACCCTCGATTATATTCAGGCAATTAGCGACGACTGGATGGAGCTACACGGCGATCGCGGCGGCTCAGATGACCCCGCCCTCGTTGGTGGTGTTGCCCGCCTTGACGGACGACCTGTGGTGATTATTGGTCATCAAAAAGGTCGCGATACTAAAGATAATGTCGCCCGTAACTTCGGTATGGCTTCCCCTGGCGGCTACCGCAAAGCTATGCGCCTGATGGAACATGGCAATCGCTTTGGAATGCCAATTTTGACCTTTATCGATACTCCCGGCGCTTTACCTAGCGTTGAGGCAGAAAAACTCGGCCCGGGAGAGGCGATCGCCTACAATCTCCGGGAAATGTTCAGCCTCGATGTTCCGATTATCTGCACTGTCATCGGCGAAGGTGGCTCTGGCGGCGCTTTAGGTATTGGTGTCGGCGATCGGCTATTGATGTTAGAACATTCTGTTTACACGGTGGCAACCCCCGAAGCTTGCGCCGCCATTCTCTGGAAAGACGCAGGCAAAGCTAACTTGGCAGCAGAAGCCTTAAAAATCACTGCCGCAGACTTAAAAAATCTGGGTATCCTTGATGAGATCGTACCCGAGCCCAACGGCGGCGCTCACGCTCATCCCCTTAAGGCTGCTGAAATTTTGAAACAATCTTTGTTACAGAACTTAACCGAACTGACCCAGCTCACCGGCCAGCAGCGTCGCGAACTCCGATATCAAAAATTCCGTAAAATCGGTGTATTCACTGAAATTGGAGTTTAATTTTCCTTGGGAACCAGAATAGCCTGCCAGCAGTGCTATAATTTCTCAGGAGACACGGACTTAACAATTCTTCATGTAAATCTCATAATTCCCGGTTTTTAAGTGTGTATTGCCGGCAGCTTTCTATTATGCCTAAGAAAGCTGCATGGCTCAAAGGACGTGCCCCACAAAATATCGGCAAATTTGATGAATCATCCAACAACAAAGCAGGCTCTAATTACCGGAGCCAGCAGTGGTATTGGCAAAGCAACGGCTCTAGCCTTTGCAAAAGCAGGCATAAACGTGGCTTTGGTAAGCCGAACGCCCGAAAAATTAGAGGCAGTAGCTTTAGCTGCTAGGCTTGCGGGGGTGAAAGCAGAAGCATATCCCTTGGACTTAGCTGCACTAGAGCAGGTGCGAACAGGCATCAGTGCGATCGCCTCGGAATTCGGCCCCATCGATATCCTGGTAAATAATGCTGGTATGGGCTATACAGGCTCTCTCGCGGCAATATCCCTAGCGGACTGGCAACGAGTCCAAGACCTCAATGTTACTAGCGTGTTGCAGTGCATTCAAGGGATCTTGCCAGGAATGCGCGATCGCGGTGGCACAATCGTCAACGTCGTCTCCATAGCTGGGAGCCAAGTATTTCCTAACTGGGGAGCCTACTGCGCTAGCAAATTCGCTCTGTTGGCTCTCTCCAAAACCCTAGCAATGGAAGAACGCGGACGCGGAATTCGCGTAACAGCAATTTGTCCAGGTTCCGTCAATACTCCCATCTGGGATACAGAAACAGTTCAAGCCGACTTCGATCGCACTGCCATGTTAACCCCAGAAGTTGTTGCCGAGTCAATTCTCTATACAGTCCAGTTACCCGCTGGCGCAGTAATTGAAGAATTAACCTTAATATCCAACGCTGGAGTCTTCTAAAAAATTAAAAATTAAAGATGAAAATTAAAAATTAATTAAATAGGTAAAATTTTTAATTTTTAATTTTTAATTTTTAATTGTTTTGTCCTTTACCCTCACACAAACTACTTATGACTATCGCACCTCCTAACGGTTCTAATGGCTCTAATTCCCCCTCAACCAACAGCGCAAAACTATCCGAAACCACAAGCGACGCACCTCGGATCTCTACCCGACCAGACCGCAATTCCTTAAACGGTCAAGAACCGAATCTGCCCGTATCATCAGAAGTAAGTAGCGAGGAAATGATGGCGGCCGTGCGGACAATGCTGCTGGGAGTGGGAGAAGATCCCGAACGCGAAGGCTTACTGAAAACCCCTAAACGAGTAGCAGAAGCAATGCAGTTTCTGACTAGCGGCTATAGCCAATCTTTAGAAGAACTTCTCAACGGCGCTATCTTTGATGAAGGTCACAACGAGATGGTATTAGTTCGTGACATCAGCGTGTTTAGCCTTTGCGAACACCATATGCTACCCTTTATGGGCAAAGCTCACGTCGCCTACATTCCTAATCAGAAAGTAGTCGGACTTAGCAAATTAGCTAGGATAGTCGAGATGTATGCCCGTCGCTTGCAAGTACAGGAAAGGCTGACGCGCCAAATTGCTGAAGCAGTGCAGACAATATTAGAACCGAAGGGAGTAGCTGTGGTCTTGGAAGCCAGTCATATGTGCATGGTGATGCGCGGCGTGCAAAAACCTGGTTCTTGGACTGTTACCAGTGCTATGCTGGGCGAGTTCCAAGACGAACAAAAAACTCGCGAAGAATTTCTCAACTTGATTCGCCATCAACCAGCATTCTTTTAATTGTTAACGGTTAACGGTTAACTGTTAACCGTTAACCTATTACTAATTACCAACTAACCACTAACAATTAACAAAATTAATATGGCTCAAGCAATAAAATTTGGTACTGATGGATGGCGTGGGGTAATTGCTGACGATTTCACCTTTGAGCGAGTGGCAATAGTGGCTCCGATCGCAGTGCAAATCTTAGCACAGGTTTATGGCGATACTACCACCAATAACAGGATGGCGATCGTTGGTCACGATCGCCGTTTTTTGGCTGAAGAATTTGCCCTCAAAGCTGCTGAAAGCATCCAAGCGGCAGGGTTTGATGTGCTGCTAACGGATACTTATGCTCCTACTCCTGCTTTCAGTTTAGCCGCTTATCAGCAGGAGGCTCTGGGTGCAATTGTGATGACGGCTAGCCATAATCCCGGTAAGTATTTGGGGTTAAAAGTTAAGGGGGGATTTGGCGGTTCGGTTTCCCCGGAAGTGACTGAGCAGATTGAGGCTAGGTTAGCAGATCCGGCGATCGCATCCCCAACTTTAGGAAAATTAGAAAGGTTCAATCCTTGGCCGAGTTACTGCGAAACTTTGCGGGGGATGGTAGATATTAATGGGATTCGGGAGGCGGTTTCCTCTGGTAAACTCACAGTATTTGTCGATGTCATGCACGGTGCGGCGGCGGGCGGATTGGCTCAAATCTTGGAAGTGCCAGTTAGAGAAATTAATAGCGATCGCGATCCTTTATTCGGTGGCGGCGCACCGGAACCTTTACCCCGTTACCTTTCCGAGTTATTCCGCGTCATACGCACTCACCAACGCGCTGAAGGTGGTTTGGCGATTGGTTTTGTCTTTGATGGGGATAGCGATCGCATTGCTGCTGTTGATGGCAATGGCAACTTCTTGAGTTCTCAAATCTTGATTCCGATATTAATAGAACATCTGGCTAAGCGCCGAGGATTTACTGGCGAAGTCGTTAAAACAGTTAGCGGTTCTGATTTATTTCCCAAGATAGCGAATTTGTACAATTTGCCTCTATTTGAGACACCCATAGGTTACAAATATATTGCCGATCGGATGTTAACCACTCAGGTTTTAGTTGGTGGCGAAGAGTCGGGAGGAATTGGTTATGGAACTCATATTCCAGAGCGCGATGCTTTACTTTCTGCATTATATTTGCTAGAAGCTGTGGTGCAATCTGGAGAAGATTTGAGCGATATTTACCGCCGTTTGCAACAAGAAACTGGGTTTCATTCAGTTTACGATCGCATAGATTTACCCTTGGCGAGTATGGAAGTGCGATCGCGCCTTTTAGAACAATTGCAAAGTCATCCTTTAACAGAAATTGCTGGACAGGCTGTGGTAGATTGCAATACGGTTGATGGTTATAAATTTCGCTTAGCTGATGGTAGATGGTTGTTAATTCGTTTTAGCGGTACTGAACCCGTTTTGCGGCTGTATTGCGAAGCAGCTACCTTAGAGCAAGTGCATGAAACTTTAAATTGGGCCAAGAATTGGGCAAATCAATTTTAGTAGTACGTAACGCCGCCTTCTAGGCGGCGTTACGTAAGTTTTAACTGCCAAGGCGGTTGCTATATTTTAGATTTATTTTTATTCACAAACTCTTAGTAATTCTTTACGTAAAAGAGACTCTCTTTCCTTGACACGCCCCGTGAGAGAGATGTTAGATTAGTTGCGTTCGTTACCCAACCTAACTCATTTTTCAGTTGTCCTCCCGATCTGTTACCTAATAACTTATCACATCAGGATTGATAGCTAACCTTGAGAGGTAAAAGCGTATAAACCTGGCTTACTTACTGTGCTTTGATAGCCTTTTGAGCTATAAATAGATTTTAGCATAAGGGTCTTCTATTTACATTCGCTTCAACAATTCTGACAATCATACTTTTGTAAGGAGTAAAGCAATGTCTTTTTGGACTCAAGAAATCATTGAAACCCTATACCGTCTTTTAAGTTTTTTAGCAAATGTGCCTTTGGCTAAGAGATTAATTATCTCTGGTAAATATGAATATGATTATACAGTTCTAGCTCCTCTAGCGATGACAAGTGTACCGCCCAGCATAATATCATATCTACCTCAACTGCCTACAGCAGATGAACTTCCTAAGCAAAAATGGCTGAGTTTAGTTCTAAGTACCCTAGCATTAGGTGTTTTTGCGGAAATAAAAAAATCTGCTGCTTCGATCGATGACTCAGTTTCAAATGAGAATGAAATTGATTCAAACAAAATTGATTTATTAAAGTCGATTAATGAAGAAATTAAAGCAGCTAAGGGAAAAGAAGATTTAACTAATGCAGTTTTGAAGTTGAAATCAGTGTTAGGTTTAGGAATTACTGAGGAACCAAGAAAAATATTTCCTGATGGTGATAACGAACTCGAAGTAGGAAGTAATATCAGTAAAATTCAGGATAGATTTGATACTATCGATCGAGAAGTAGGAGCTTTGTTACGCAAAGGCTTACAAGCGAATCTACCAGAACCTCCAACTTTTTTAAAGCCTGATGAACTCGATCTAAACTCTGAAGAGGTTGAGGAAGTTGACAAAGAATTATATAGACACCTTCAGGAAATTGCCAGATTTTTAGGGCGAAAATTAGAGAAAAATCAACCCACATTTTCAGAGCAAGCTGAAACTACTGCTTCCACTCCTAACCCTACTTTAGAGGATTACGAACTGTTAACTGAGCCTTTAAAAATCAAGCCAGAAACTTTAAGTAACTTCCAACAAGATAAAGTTTTTGCTTATATGCAAGTAGCTGGGCCAAACCCAGTTATGCTCAACCAAATCGCAAAACTCGATTCCCGCCTGTTAATTACCAACGAACAATACCAAAATATTGTATCTCAGGATTCTCTAGACGCAGCACTAGGAGAAGGGCGACTTTATCTAGCAGACTATTCTAAGCTAGGGGCACTAATCAATGGTAGTTATGGTGGGCTTCAAAAGTATATGTATGCTCCAGTAGCTTTATTTGCAGTACCACCAGATAATTATTCAGATCGGAATTTGCTACCGATAGCGATTTGTTATCAACAGAATTCAGGGGAGCAAAACCCAATACGGTTCAGTTAACGCTCTGCGACGAATTTAATCTCACGATTTTATGGGAAATATAGTCATCTTTTAGAAGTCAGATTGTTCTTAAATGAACCGTATTGGAGCAAAACCCTATATTTACGCCTCTAGATGGAGATAATTGGATAACAGCTAAAACCATCTTACAAATGGCTGATAGTAATTATCATGAATTAATCTCTCACTTAGGTCAAACTCACTTATTTGTTGAGCCTTTTGTGCTGGCAACTAATCGCTGCTTTACCGATAAAAATCATCCTGTAAGGCTTTTGTTGAAACCTCATCTTGAAGGTACTATCTTGATTAATTATGGCGCACATAAATACTTATTAGCGCCAGGAGGCTCTATAGACTCGCTATTAAGTGCTACTATTGGTAGTGACTGTCAGCTTGCTATTAAAGAAGCCCAAACTCGGTTGGCTAACTTTAATCAAGTAGCATTTCCTCGGACTTTAGAAAAACGGGGCGTTAACAATTCTAAACAGCTACCAATTTATCCTTACCGAGATGATGGTCAACGGATTTGGGATGCTATTTTTCAGTGGGTTAAGGACTATTTAGGTCTGTTCTATGCTAGCGATACATCTGTAGAGAGCGATGAACAACTACAAAGTTGGGCAGGTGAGTTATTTTCTAAAGGATACTGTCATATTGGTGAAGAAGGTGACGGTCGAATTAAAACTTTAGATTATCTAGTTGAGGCCATATCTACGATTATTTTTACCGCTAGCGCTCAACACGCTGCTGTTAATTTTCCCCAAAGTGGGATGATGACTTATGTGCCCGCTTTTCCTTTAGGTTGCTATTCTCCGGGACTGACAAACCCCAAACAGCAGCAAAACTTTATGGGTTTACTACCGCCACTAGAGAGAGCTGAATTGCAAGTACAAGTCCTTTATTTACTTGGCTCAGTTTACTATACACAACTAGGGGATTATTCTGGCTCATCTTTTCAGAATCCACAAGTGAAAATAGCTTTGGACAAATTCAATGTAAATCTTGCAGAAATTGAGCAGATAATTTTGAAGGCAGATAGTCAAAGGCTTGTCTCTTACAGATATTTGCTCCCCTCAAAGATTCCTCAAAGCATAAATATTTAATAAGTACAAGAATTTAATAAGTACAAGAGTAGAGGACTTATCTATGGGTAATGTAACGCCGTCATCTTGGTGGTGACTTGACCTCTAAGATGGCGGCGTTACTGCGATCGTCCGTAAATTTTGTACTTATTAATTCAAAACTCAAAAGTTAAAATCCCATTGCCCCAGCTACAGCCTCTATTGTCGGTGCGATTCCCTTTTTAAAGTGGTTTTTGCTGTAAGTAATTGCCGTGTCAGGATCTTTTAGACCATTTCCAGTTAGTACGCAAACTACAGTTGCTTCACTAGGAACCTGATCTTTCACTTTCAGTAAACCAGCTACGGATGCTGCACTTGCGGGTTCGCAGAAAATACCTTCCAAAGATGCTAACAAGTTATATGCTTCCAAGATTTCTGTGTCAGTCACAGAGTTAAAACTGCCGCGACTGGCTTCTTGGGCGGCGATCGCTTGTTTCCAACTAGCAGGGTGGCCGATCCGAATTGCGGTTGCGATCGTTTCAGGATTTTCTACGGGTTGGCCAGTCACCAGTGGCGCAGCCCCAGCCGCTTGAAATCCCATCATCCGAGGGAGGCGATCGCAATTTCCCAACTGATGATATTGACAAAAACCCATCCAGTAAGCCGTAATATTGCCAGCATTGCCCACCGGAATACACAGCCAGTCAGGGGCATTTCCCAAAGCATCTACAACCTCAAAAGCCCCAGTTTTCTGGCCTTCCAAGCGATAAGGATTGACTGAATTTACCAAAGTCACTGGATAATGCTCCGCTATATCGCGGACAATTTCTAGCGCCTGGTCAAAATTACCCTTAATGGATAAAACTTCCGCCCCATAAAGCAAAGCTTGGGCCAACTTACCCAAGGCCACATAACCTTCTGGGATCAACACAAAAGCCCCCATCCCGCCCCTAGAAGCATAGGCTGCTGCTGAGGCTGAGGTATTACCCGTGCTTGCACAGATCACCGCCTTTGCGCCTTCCTCCTTCGCCTTGGAAATCGCCATCGTCATCCCTCGGTCTTTAAAACTACCCGTAGGGTTGAGGCCGTCGTATTTGACTAAAACTTGTACGCCTCGGCCCACCATCGCGGCGATCGCTGGAACTGGAATCAGGGGAGTATTGCCCTCATGTAGCGTCACCGTCGGGGTGCTTTCCGTCACCGGCAGATAGGGGCGATAAGCTTCTATGAGACCACGCCAAGCAGAGGGTCTGGGTTTCGCGTCCGGGGTAGGAGAATAAGTAGCAGAAAGAATAGATGTCACGATTTCAAATATTTTTAGGCTAAGCCTTGGATTTACATAAATTTTAACTCGATCGGTTAATTTGATGTTTAATGCAAGGAGTAGCAGGTTAAAATATCTTAACGGTGTGAGTAAGTACAAATGACTAGCCAACTACTAATGTCAAATCGTTCAGCAACCATTTCCCGGAGCCAAAGTACAGGTAGCGACCCTCAAATGGTGACTATGCAAGCGTTATCGACCAATTCTGTCCACAGCAAGGTCTCAATGAAAGCAATTTACCAAGCGGATCAGCAAGTCAAATTCCTGCACCTACAAGCGGAAGTAGAAACCTTGCTACTAGAACTCCAGACTCTTAAACAGCATCGCTTATCGGCATCGGCCCAAAATGCTAACGGCCTCCGAGATGCCGCCCACGACAGCAATTAACATAAAAAACTCACCTTAAGTGTTCCGCTAGTATGGTATAAGAGGTAAAGTTTTGCTAAGCGCAGTGGTGATTTTAATCACAAGCTTAACAATTTACCAACACGGCGCACTTCCTAGCCTTTGCTAAAACGCCATGGCGATCGCAACGTCTGTCTGCTGCGGAATTATAGCTGGCTAAATTTTCCTCTTGTTAATTTTGTTACAAACTTCTACTGACATACGGAGAAACGAAATCGATTTATGACAGCATCGATCGCAAAACCTCTGAATTTGGCATCTACTGCCGCCGCAACAGACTTGCGCCTCAAAGATATTCTCAAAACTCTGCCGCGCGAAGTTTTTACTAAAAATCCACAAAAAGCTTGGACAAAAGTAGTTATTAATGTTGCTTTAGTCGGCTTAGGTTATTGGCTACTGGCAATATCACCTTGGTATCTATTGCCTTTGGTCTGGATTTTTACCGGTACAGCGTTGACCGGTTTTTTTGTGATTGGCCACGACTGCGGCCATCGGTCATTTGCTAAGCGTCGCTGGGTAAATGATTTAGTTGGTCATTTAGCATTTTTGCCTTTAATTTATCCATTTCATGCTTGGCGGTTACTGCACAATCACCACCACAAGCATACGAATAAAATAGGTGAAGATAATGCTTGGCATCCTTGGCCGCAAGAAGAATATGCAAAAGCTGGAAAACCTTTGCAATTCTTTTATCGGCTAATCATGGGGCCAATGTGGTGGATTGGGTCAATTCCTCACTGGGCAAAATTGCATTTTGATTGGTCGCAGTTTCAGGGGAAACAGCGCGAACAAGTGCGGTTTTCAGTTTTGGTAGTATTGATTGGTGCTGCGATCGGATTTCCTATTTTGATTGCTACAACTGGTATTTGGGGATTTGTTAATTTTTGGCTTATGCCCTGGCTGGTTTACCATTTTTGGATGAGTACATTTACGATTGTACATCACACTACGCCTAAGATTGCCTTTAGTCCTGCCTCTCAATGGAATGAAGCTTTAGCGCAATTAGCGGGAACCGTACATTGCGATTATCCCGTTTGGGTTGAGTTTCTGTGCCACGATATTAATGTGCATATTCCTCATCATCTTTCAACAGCTATTCCTTGGTATAACTTGCGCTTAGCTCACAGTAGTTTAAAGGAAAATTGGCCAGAATATTTGCACGAGAGTAAGTTTTCTTGGGCTTTGATGAAGGAGATTACCGAGAATTGTCAACTTTACGATCCTGTGACAAATTATCGGACGTTTAAGGATTTTCACGCTCAAAATAAATAGTTTTGAGGTGTGGTAAATCATCCAAGACTTAGGCAAGTCGAGACCAGAAATAGAAGCCGGGTTTCTTGGTACAATCTAGTTGAGATTCTTAATTTTTCATAGAAACCCGGTTTCTTTGCGTAAGTCCTGATAATCTTTAAAACCCAGTTTCTTAAATGAAACTGGGTTTCTAGTTATCGTGCTAGCATGAGCGGGATTGACAGTTAAGTAAATCCACCTAATTAAACATAAGATCGGGATGGCTAAAAAGGTGACTGTATAAACATTCTTCCTTCTCTCCTAGATAACTAAATTTTTCTTCCTTCTTCCTTCTTCCTTCTTCCTTCTACTTAGCAGCATCAATGCGATTGAGCTAGAACAGCCAAGTACAGTCAGTACCTCTCGATCATAATTCACCAGAAATATAGACTTAATAGCTCAGTCTAACCGATCGAGTATTTGCTGTCACTACTACTATTTTAAATCAGATTTAAATATAAATAAACCTATAAAATTATTAAGTCGATCTCGCCTTTCGTTTTTGCGATAATTATGATATCAAAACTAAAACAATTGCAGCCAATTGACCGTCTGGCTCTCTCTCTTATACTATTGCTAAATGTACTGATTGGATTATTGATGCTTACTGGCGATCGCACTCGCCCAAGAGTACGAGATTTTAGTTGGCAAAACAAAGTTGTAGGATCTGTAGATACCGCTTTTATTCTCACTTTTAGCCGACCAATGGATCGGGATAGTGTAGAAGCAAATTTGCAAATTGAGCCGCCACTACCAGGGAAAATTAGCTGGGTCGGGAAGCGATTAGTTTATACCTTAACAGCTCCTGTTCGCTATGAAACAACTTATCAAATAAAATTAGATCGAGCAATATCTAGAATAGGTCATGAGAAATTTGGCAATTTTATTCAGACTTTCACAGGTAATTTTCGCACTCCAGATAGAGCTTTTATTTATATAGGTGTAGAGGGAGAAGAAAAAGGAAGATTAATTTTATACAATCTTACTCTTAAACAAAAAAAAATCTTGACTCCTAAAAATTTAGCAGTGAAAAATTTCAAACCTTATCCTAGAGGCGATCGGATCTTATTTTCTGCTGCTGAATGGTCAAACGATCGGCCTGGTTTGTTTAAACAAAGTTTGTATAGTGTTAATACTGGCAGGTTTTCTGGGCAACAAATAGCAACTGAATCAACTGGGAAAATCGACCTAGTTTTAGATAGCGAAAATTATCAAAATCTAAAATTTGACTTGTCTTCAGATGGTAAAGCAATCGTAGTTCAGCGAATTCATAGAAACAACTTAGAAGATACTGGCTTGTGGTTGCTGCGCTCGGATACGCTACCCCAACGCCTCACAAATCGCCCTGCTGGAGATTTTTTGATAACCCCAGATGGTACATCTATACTGAATCCGCAAACAGAAGGTATTGCCATTTTACCGCTTGCTGAGAATGCGAAACCTCTAGATTTTCTCCCTTCATTTAGGAGAGTGCTTGATATCACTGCTGACGGTAGAGAATCGGCAATGATCGCACTTAATCGTGATGCCACTCCCTCACTGTTTTTAGTAACAAATCAAGGGGCTAAGAAAGAATTAGCAAGCACTCCCGGTCAAATTTTAAACTGCAAGTTTAACCCCGCTGTACCGTTCCTTTACTGCTTGGTAACTCGACCCAAAGCAGGGAAGAAAGAATACTCAGAACAGCTAAATCTTGAGGCTTTTGACTTGACAACATTTAAAGTAAAAGTTCTCTCGATTATACCCGATCTGTGGGAGACAGTAATGAGCGTGTCACCAGATGGGACTGCTTTATTGTTCGATCGCGTGGTTGAGAAGAATGAAGAGCCGAAAATAGGAGATTTAAGGACAAATTTAGGAACAGCGATCGCAACTTCTAGTATAATGCTGCTGGGTCTGAATCAAAACCAGCCTTCTACTGTTGGCAAATTACAGCCTCAAGAATTACCTTTGCGGGGATTTCACCCTTGCTGGTTGCCATGATCGGGTAGCTATTAAGCAGGCTTTACTAATGAAACCCCCATTGATAATCTAGTTGAGTAGAGATATTTTTTAAAGAAATTGCAGGCACAAAACATCTTGAAAACTCGGTCTAATTACTGGCAAATACTTCCTTACCTCCGCCCACAACAGCAAACTATTGCTAAGGCATTAGCTTGTACTTTAGCCTTTACCGTATTCTGGCCGATTATCGCGTGGTTAATTGGCGAAACAGCCAAATTTATTGGCGAAGGAGATTTAAAAGGATTCGCTCAAATTGCCGGACTTAGTGCCGTTATATTCTTAATTCGCGGTACTGTTCAATACGGACAAGATACGCTGATGGCAAAAGCTGCATTGACTATTGCTTTAAACATCCGCAAGCAAGTTTATACACATTTGCAGCAACTTAATCTCAGCTACTTTGAAACCTCAAAAACAGGAGATTTATCCTATCGCCTCACTGAAGATATTGACCGAATTGGCGAAGTAATTAACAAATTTTTTCACCAGTTTGTTCCTTGCGTTTTGCAGCTAATTGTTGTCTTAGGATACATGATTTATCTAAACTGGCAATTAACTTTAGCTGCATTAATAATTGCCCCCATAATGGCGATATTAATAGGCTGGTTTGGCGAAAAATTACTTACTTACTCTCGTCGCAGTCAAGATCGGATCTCTGATTTATCCGCAATGTTAACGGAAGTATTCAGCGGTATTCGCCTGGTGAAAGCCTTCGCTGCTGAGGAATATGAGATTGCTAGATTTGTACAGGAAGCTGAACAAAACCGCCGTGCTAAATATTTAGCAGAACGGGTAAAAGCGCTCCAGTTTGTGATAGTGGGATTTTTAGAAGCCATGAGTATACTGCTGCTATTTTTCTTAGGCGGCTGGCAAATTTCTCAAGGCAATTTGACGGCTACAGCCTTTATTAGTTATGTAGCAGGGGTGGCGCTGTTAATTGACCCGATTGCAATCACAACTAGCAATTATAGCGAGTTTAAACAAGGGGAAGCTTCTTGCGACCGCATTTTTGAATTATTAGCAATTCAGCCAAGTGTCGTGGAAAAACCGGGCGCGATCGCGCTTCCTCCAGTTAGCGGTAAAGTTGTATATAGAAATGTCACCTTTTCCTACCAACCGGAAAAACCCGTACTACAAAACTTAGATTTGCTGGTACATCCAGGGGAAATGATTGCGCTTGTTGGCCCTTCGGGTGCGGGGAAAACGACCTTAGTTAATCTTTTACCAAGATTCTATGAACTCCAAGCTGGACAGATTTTAATTGATGATATTGATATTCAGGATGTGACAGTAGGGAGTTTGCGCCGACAAATTGGGATTGTACCCCAAGAAACTATCCTATTTTCTGGTAGTATTGCCCAAAATATTGCCTTTGGTCAAGCTTATTATGAAATGAAAGATGTGGAAGCAGCGGCAAAAATTGCTAATGCTCACCAGTTTATCACTCAATTTCCCGATGGGTATCAAACTTGGGTAGGGGAAAGGGGGGTGAATTTATCAGGGGGACAGCGACAAAGAATTGCGATCGCACGCGCAGTATTGTTAAATCCTAGAATCCTAATTCTCGATGAGGCTACCTCCGCCTTGGATTCCGAATCAGAAGCTTTAGTACAGGAAGCCTTGGAAAGATTGATGCGCGATACCTACGGCGGGCTTCGCCAACGCACTGTTTTTATTATCGCTCATCGTTTGGCAACTGTGCGGCGGGCCGAAAGAATTTTAGTAGTAGAAGATGGCAAAATAGTAGAATCAGGAACTCACGAAGAACTGTTGGCAAAAGGCGATAGATATGCTCGTTTTTACGCTCAACAGTTTAGTTAAGTCGGAGGCAGAAGGCAGAAGGTTAATTGTATGAAGTTAACTCAACAATGCAGATTGTCTCAATAATACCATGTCTGGCAAATTACTTACGATCTGTCATTGCGAGCGAAGCGAAGC
>NZ_JAQMUA010000452.1:0-19259 GCF_028330895.1 Kamptonema animale CS-326
CTGTGCGATCGCAGAGGGAACGGTATTGATCAGCGTGACATCATGGGCGGCGGACAATGTGGGCAAATGCAATGCGTTCTCTGCCAGAATGACTTTGCCACCCCAGCTTAGGGTAACAAACAGCTCGAATACTGA
Organism: Kamptonema animale CS-326; assembly: GCF_028330895.1. NCBI lineage: Bacteria > Bacillati > Cyanobacteriota > Cyanophyceae > Oscillatoriales > Microcoleaceae > Kamptonema > Kamptonema animale. The sequence continues at coordinate 136 of NZ_JAQMUA010000452.1, forward strand.
CAGATCGAAGCAAATAGAGGTTGAGGCCAAAACTCCAGCGAGATCCTCTGAAGTAAAAACCTGTCTTGCCCAATCCAATAGAGCAACTGCGTTGCGGTGCTCGATCGCTACTCCTTTGGGTTTACCAGTAGAACCGGAGGTGTAGATGACATAAGCGAGGTTATCGAACTTCACCTCACTGATTAGATTTTCCTCGCTCTGTCGCTCAATGATTTCCCAATCAGTGTCCAGACAAACTGTACGCCCTTGATGTTTGGGAAGAGATTTTATCAACCGCGCCTGAGTCAGCAGAATTGGTACAGAGGCATCTTCTAGCATGAAAGCTAAACGCTCTGGGGGATAAGCTGGGTCTAGCGGTACATAAGCCCCGCCAGCTTTGAGAATGCCCAGCAGTCCCACTATCATTTCTAGCGATCGCTCTACACAGATACCTACCAATACCTCTGGCCCCACACCCAAATTGCGGAGATGATGTGCTAGCTGATTCGCTCGTTGATTCAGCTCTTGATAGGTCAGTTGCTCATCTTCAAAGACTAGGGCGATCGCATTAGGAGATTTCTCTACCTGCTCTTCAAACAACTGATGTATGCAAGCATCTTTAGGGTAATCAGTTTCCGTTTTGTTCCAGACCGCTAACTGCTGCCGTTCAAACTCAGTTAACAGAGGCAATTCTGCAATTTTCTGCTCTGGGTTAGTAACGATACCTTCGAGTAAAGTCTGAAAATTCCCTAACATCCGCTCAATGGTCTCAGCATCAAACAAATCTGTGCTGTACTCAAAACGACCAGCTAGGCCCTCCGATGTCTCCTGTAATTCCAGGGTTAAATCAAACTTTGCCGTTTCGGTATCAATGTCCAACTGGCTCCAATTCAGCATTGAATCAAACCCTGACATTGGGGGTTGCAGAACAAAAGCGACCTGGAATAGTGGGTTTTGACCTAAATTCCGCTCTGGTTGCAGTGCTTCTACCAACTTCTCAAAAGGCAAATCTTGGTAAGCAAATGCTCCCAAAGTCACTTCCCGCACTCTTTCGAGCAACTGCCGGAAAGTAGGATTTTCCTTAAGATCGGTACGCAGCACCAATGTGTTAACGAAGCACCCAATTAGTTGGTGAATCTCTGGCTGGTTGCGTCCGGCGGTGACAGTCCCGACCACTATATCTGTCTGCCCCGTGTAGCGATAGAGTAAGGTTTTGAAGGCTGCCAGCAGTGTCATGTAGAGGGTAACGCCTTCTTTCTGACTCAATTTCGCGATCGCCTCGCTCAGACTTTGAGGTAGCGCCACACATTGTCTTGCACCCCGAAAGCTTTGCATTGGCGATCGCGCTCGGTCTGTGGGTAGTTGCAGTGTTGGCAAATCGGCTAGTTGCTGTTTCCAGTATCTCAGTTGGTTTTCCAGTACCTCTCCGTGTAGCCATTGCCGTTGCCAGTAGGCAAAGTCCGCAAACTGGAGCGGTAGTTCAGAAAGGGGTGATGGCAAGCCTAAAGAAAATGTGGTGTAAAGTGTCCCCAGTTCCTTGAGAAATAAGCCGTGCAGAGAAACAGCATCAATAATGATGTGGTGTATGGTCAGGAACAACCTGTAATCTGTCTCACCCAACTGCATAAGAGTAGCCCGCAGCAGTGGCCCTTGGGCGAGGTCAAAAGGCTGTTTCGCTTCCAAAGTTGCCAGTCGTAAGGCTTCAGTCTCCCGTTCTGTCTCTGGTAATTCCTGAAGATTCACTACTGGCAAAGCAAAATTAAAGGCATCTTGAATTACCATCACTGGTTGCCCACTTACTACAGCAAAGGTGGTTCGCAAAATTTCGTGACGCTTGACGATTTCGCTGATGCTGCGCTCTAGTGCGGCGATATTGACCGAACCAGGTAGACGAATGGTAATCGGTTCGTTATAAAAAGGCGTATCGGGAGCTAGTTGACATAAAAACCACAGTTGTTGCTGGCTGAAAGACAAAGGCAAGTCCCGATCGCGCGAAATTGGTTGAATCGGTGGAGCCTGGGTTATGGGAGCTTTTTGACTGGCGATTTCCAGATTGTGGGCAAGATCGGCGACTGTGGCAGACTCAAACAAGGTACGCAAGGGTAATTCCATCTGGAAGGTGTCTCGCATTCGAGTTGCAATCTGCGTGACTAGCAGAGAGTGACCTCCCAATTCCAAGAAGTTATCGCGAATACCAACTCGCTCTAATCCCAACACTTCCGCCCAAATACCTGCTACGACTTCTTCGACTGGAGTTTGAGGTGCTACATAATCTTGTCTGACTTCGGGAATTTTTTTAACGGTAGGTGCTAGTAGCTTCTGGCGGTCTATTTTGCCGTTGGGCGTTAGCGGCAAGCTTTTCAGGAATACAAAGCTGGAAGGCATCATATATTCGGGCAACTTATCTTTCAGGAAGTTACGCAACTTGCCTGCGAGGGTGCGTTGCAAAAATTTTAAGAAGCCTTGGGTTTCTAAGATGTAGTCTATGCTCTGCTGAATTACAGCTTCTTCTGTGGGTGTGAGAGATAAATCAATTCCTGCCTGATTTCCCTCACACCAAGCAACAGTTCCCTCAAAACATTGTTCTTCAGTATTTCCGGGTAGTAGGAGGCGCAGGCAGATGTGTTTGCCTCTTGCCCAATTATCTAGAACTCCGACTACGCCGATGCCACCTACTGATATGTCTTCTGTGTGTAGTTTAAGGGAGCGATCGCCATCAAATTCTGCTAAACATTCGCTTTTAAATGGCGTGCGTTCTGCGGTGACTTTAGAAACAAGATAAGCTATCAAGCGCTTCTGTCCGGGTACATCTTCTTGTGCTGTTACCACTGCTACCTGCACATCTGGATGTTGTCCCAGCACAGATTCAATCTCGCCCAGTTCGATACGGAAGCCGCGAATTTTAACTTGGTGGTCGATGCGACCTTGAAACTCAATGTTACCATCGGGCAGATAGCGACCCAGATCGCCCGTACAGTAAAGGCGATCGCCTGTATGGGGATGAGTAATGAAGCGTTTGCTGGTTTTTTCCTCATCTCGCCAATAGCATCTAGCTAAACCAATTCCCCCGATGTAGAGTTCCCCAACTTCTCCCTCATTACAAGGCTCCATTGCTTCGTTGAGGACGTAGAATTGCTGGTTAGTCATCGATCGACCGTAAGGAATGCTTTTCCAGGCTGGGTCAACAGTTCCGATGGGATATAAAATCGACCAGATGGAAGCCTCGGTTGCACCTCCTAAGCCAATGACCGCAAGGGTTGAATGTTCGTCTACAGCGGATGCCAACTCAGCCCTATCTAGCCCCCTCCCCTTGCTAAGGGGAGGGTTGGGGAGGGGTTGACTCAATTCACTCTCAGTTAAGTACAAAACCCCACCCGCCCTATCGGGCCCCCTCTCCTTGCTAAGGGGAGGGCTGGGGAGGGGTGTATTCGACACAGCACTCTTAACTAAAGCTTGGATTTGAGCTGGCAAAGTCAGGGGTATCCAATCGCCACTAAGAAGCACTAATCGCAGAGATGATGACAGAGTGTTGCTATGAGCAGCAGCATAATCTACAAGCATCTGCATCAAGGCGGGTGCTGAGTTCCAGATTGTGACTTGCGATCGCGCGATCGCCTCAACCCAATCAGCGGGATCTGGCGTTGCTGATACTTTCGGGATAACAACGGTTCCTCCCGCAGCCAGCAACCCGAAAATGTCGTATACAGATAAGTCAAAGCTGAGGGAGGATAGAGCTAAGACGCGATCGCCTGCTCCAACTTCAAAGCGATCGTTAATATCAAGAAGCGTGTTAACTGCACCGCGATGCTCGATCGCAACTCCTTTGGGTTGACCAGTAGAGCCGGATGTGTATATTACATAAGCTAAATTATCCCCTCTCACCTCTGTTTCAGGGTTTTCTTTGCTGAAGCGATTGAATATTTCTGAATTCCCATCTAAACAGATAACATGGGCTTGGTGTTCGGGAAGAGAATCGACTAAATGCTGTTGTGTAAGTAAGACTGGCGTTTGCGAATGTTCTAACATGAATGCCAGTCTATGTTGGGGATAATTCGGATCTAGTGGTACATAAGCTCCGCCTGCTTTGAGAATACCTAATAGACCTACTACCATTTCTAGCGATCGCTCTACACAGGCTGCAACCAATACCTCTTGCCCGACACCCAGAGTCTTCAGATAATGCGCCAACTGGTTAGCTTGGGAGTTTAGATCCTGATAGGTTAGCTGCTGCCCTTCAAAAATTACGGCAATAGCGTCAGGCGATCGCTTTACTTGGAACTCAAATAGCTGGTGGATACACGCATCCTTTAAATTACCTAGCATTTTATTCTTCCTTAGTATCGAGCAATAGTGAATTTTTTACTCCGTTCGCATAAGCATTGCGGAGTTAATATCCGAGTCTCAGCCAAAGGGCTTAAATAATTAAAATAACTATCAAAATCCTTATGTTCTCTTGATAGATATCTTATTGTTGTGAACCTAAGACTTAAGAAATATTATGAAAGGGATTACAAAAGCCTCTAAAGGCTATTAATTTTCACTCTAACGGATGGTATTATTTTTGTAAATCTACCTTTAGTGGTATTTTAAAGAGTAAAAATAAATACAAAAAAAATGCACAAACAGGCAAATATAATTACTGTCTTACTAAAGCCAGTAACTTTTGAATAGTTTGTATAAAGGAAAGAAAAATTTATTTCTTTCTGCGTCTTCTACTTATTTGGTTTATTGCTCGATCGGAATCTCAATCACAAACTCCGCTCCCTTTCCGGGTGCTGAAATACAAGTTAGCCTACCATGATGTTTTTCCACTACAATTTGATAGCTAATAGCTAAACCCAAACCAGTACCAGATCCCACAGGTTTCGTAGTAAAGAAAGGATCGAAAACCCTTTGGCATACTTCCTCTGTCATCCCCGCTCCATTGTCAGCAATACAAATATGCACTTTGTTACCGTTGACGACACTGGTACGAATGCAAATTTTGCCTTTTTTATTGGTCACAAGTTCTTTTTTCTCTCCTGCTACTTTAGGAGAAACAACAAATGAGTCTTCTATCGCATCAATAGCATTGCTGAGTATATTCATAAATACTTGGTTCAGGAAGCCCGGATAACACTCTACACTAGGTAGCTTTCCATACTCTTTAACAATTTCAATACCTCGATTTTCTGGCCTAGCTTTTAGCTGATTTTGCAACAAAAGCAGAGTGCTATCGAGTCCTTCATGGATATCTACTTCTTTCATTACCGCCTCATCCAACCGCGAGAAATTCCGCAGCGACAAGACAATCTGGCGGATGCGTTCCGCCCCTACCTGCATCGAATCAAGCAGTCGAGGAAAATCAGAAATTAAGAATTCCAGATCGATATTTTCTGCAAGGTTATTAATCTCAGGAGTTGCATTAGGCAATTGCTGCTGGTAAAGATTCAATACCCCCAATAAGTCATGGAAATAGTCACTAGCGTGAGTAAGATTGCCATATATAAAGTTAATCGGATTATTGATTTCGTGAGCTATGCCAGCAACCATTTGCCCCAGACTTGACATTTTTTCCGTTTGAATTAGTTGAGTCTGTGCCGCTTGCAATTCCTGTAGAGCAAGTTCAATCTGAATTGCTTGTTCTCTCAAAAGTATATTTTTTTCTTGTAACTCTACCGTCCTTGCTTCCACTTTCTGTTCTAGGGTTTGGTTGTAATCGTCTAATTGCTCGTTAGCTGTTTTCAGCCTTTGAGTTGCAGTTTCCAATTTCCCATAAAGCATCGCATTTTTAAGGGATATAGCTATTTGTGAAGAAAGTATTTTTAAGACTTCCAGCCGCTGAGGTGTAAAGGCACCACTTGTGATATTATTTTCTAAGTAAAGGATACCAATTAGCTTGCCTTGATTAATAATAGGCATAGATAATATTGACTTTGGCTGTGTTTTTATGATGTAAGAATCGTTTATGAATCTTCCTGACACTGTTGCGTCATTTAACACAACATTTTCTTTAGCTATTCCCACGTAGTTAATTATAGAAATAGGTATATTCTCACTGTTTTCAACGGGTAATTCACAACACAATACAACAGTATTTTTATCCACAACACCTGTAGCTTCTATCAAAAGCTTTCCATCTTTTTCTAAAATCAGGGAGCTATTAGTAGCTCCGGCATTTTCCATCACAATTTTCAGTAGCTTATCCAGCAACTTATCGAGAACTATTTCCTCAGCCAAGGCCAGAGCTGCTTTATTGACAGTGGACAAATCCAAAACCGCAGAACTTCCTCCTGTAGTCGATGTTGTTGTCCTATTAATCTCTATACCTGTGGATTCTCGCATCAGCATCTCGGAAAATACCAAAGGATATCTAGACTCTAAATCTTTAACCTTAGCTTTAGCTCCCCAACGAATATATCCGTAGTAAGCCTGTGTTAAATAAATTTGAGCAAACTTGTCTCTACCGATGGAGAAATAAAACTCGGCCGCTAGTTCTGAAGCTATTGCTTCTTCCTGAATATATCCTTGGGCTTTTGCTCCCGCTATAGCTCGGTCATAATATTCCATTGCTTCTACAATTTGCCCTTTAACCCGTGCTTTTTCTGCTTCCACAAGGTCGTACTTATGCTGGAAGTTAGAGGGGGCATTAAATGCCCATTTCTGCATTTGTTGTTGATTAGCATCTACAATATTAAGGTATTCTTGTTGTTCCAAGCTGGAAACTTGGGGATACTGAGCAAGGAGAGCCAACGAATAGTAAAAGGTATGAGGAGCAGAAACTACCATACCCATTACACTGACTGCGTGTTCTGCGGCTAAACAGGCGTTGGTAACAGCATTCTTAGAATCCTTAAACAGATAAAATAGAATCGTCTTGGCAAGATAACTAATAAACACTAAAATCCTATTATTAGTTTTAATAAAAACAGGCAACATTTCTATTTCATTAAAACTTTTCCCCACCAACCGACATTTAGAGCTAACTTCATTTTGAAGATTTAGCGTCAACTGGTGAAATATCTGGATGTAATAAATAGAATAATCTTGTTTTAGTTTATGTACTAAATCAAGATATTGCTCTTGTTCCGTTTCTACAATGTCTAATCGTTCCCCAGTCAAAAATATGCTAGCACAATAGACAGTGCCACAATAACCAGCATATTCTATATCTCCACTTGCTAGTCCACTTTGCAATCCCGATATTAAGAACGGTAAGGCTTCTTTAGCTGGCTTTTTCCAATGTACGACAAAACCATTAAATAATTCGTAGACTTTACATTTAAGCGAATTAGCATTGAATTTATCTAACAGCTTTAACGCTAGCTGACCTGCATGATATCCAGCATCTATTTCGCCGATTGCTGAACACAGTATTATGCTATAAAAAACATACGCAAAAGCCGCAAGAGGGGAATGACCGTGTTCAACGCAGATTTTAACTAGAGTCACCGCCAGCAGAGACAAAATTTCGGGTTTGGCAGCGTAAGCAGGAGAAACAAGAGACATCAGTATCTTTAAGGCTGCTATCTTATAAGGATCTGTCATTTCTGGGATATTGTCCAAGTCTGCGATATCTGGCAACTCAACCACAAAACCCCCATCGCCTTCGTCATTTGACAAGGAAACACCTAGCATATCGAGCACTTCCAGCCCAGTATCAATGGCTTTTAACATCTGGTTTTGAGCCATATAAAACTGGATTTGTAACTCATATACTTTCACTCTTTCGAGCAGGGTGTTAGCTTGTTGCAATACAATTTCAGCAAGAGTTGCTGATCTTTCGTAATTCGTATTAAGATATTCTGCTTCTACGGCTTCTACATAAAGTGCTAGTGTCAGGTCGTAGTTACTCTGCCAACTGTTTTCTGCTAAGAGGTTTAATCCTACTCTTAATTGCATGACAGCAGCTTCATAAGCTGAAGCTGCTTTGGCTTTTCGACCAGCCATTAAATTTAATTGAGCAAGCTGGTATTTTTCTGCTTGCTCGGTAATGAATTCTACTCCCACATTGAGCTGGCTAACAATATCAAAGACATTTTCTTCTAAAGCTTCTTGATTTGTATTGTGTAACAGTAGTTGACCGATTTTTAGGTGGGTAGCTTTTTGCTGCTTAGTAGGAATTAGAGAATAAGCCGCTTGTTGCACTCGGTCATGCAAAAATCTGTAAGATACTTTGTAAGTATTAATTTCTAATTGCGATCCTTGACTATTGGCTATTGCTAAAGACTCATTCCCCTTGCACAGTAACGGTATTTTGTAAGCACTTTCTCCAAAGGGCAAAATTAGACCAGTCTGAAGCCCATCCCATAAAGCAGATGCCGTTTCTGATATAGATTTTTCACTTACTATTGCCAAAACATCTAAATTAAACCTGTTGCCAATACAAGCTGCTAACTTTAAAACTTTCTGGGTGTCGGAAGGCAGTTTTAGAATATTTCTAGCTATGAGTTCGACGACATTATAATCTGCGATCGCAATACTTTGAATCTGGGCCATATCCCACTGCCATTTGCCAATGCTGAAGTCGAATTTCAACAGTTTTTCGGCGTAAAGGGATGTGAGCAGTTGAGTGAGAAAAAAGGGATTACCTTGAGTTTTATTGAAAACTAGCTCAGCTAATAACTTGCACTTTTCTATTTCATCGTTATTGTTTTTAGCAAGCAAACTTTCTTCCTCAGTTTCTCCCTTTTGCTCCGAAACATAAGCAAGAGGGGAGATTGCTGATGAGCCGTTGTCACCCAAGGTGTCAGCAACTAATTGATTGACTGTACTAAGTGTCAACGGTTGCAGAATGATATTATTTACGATCGATCCGGATGAATAAATACTATCTAAGGTCTGCATTAACGGGTGAGTTGGGCTGACTTCGTTATCTCGATAGGCTCCAATCACTAATAAATATTGGCTATCTTGGTCAGTTAGCAGCACATGAATCAATTTTAAAGAAGCAGAATCTGCCCACTGTAAATCATCTAAAAATAGAACTAGCGGATGTGCTTTTTGAGTGAAAATATGAATGAACTGTTTAAAAGCCAGATTAAAACGGTTTTGTGATTCGCTTGCCCCTAATCGAGAAACTTCAGGTTGCTCGCCAACGATCAATTCCAATTCGGGAATAACGTCAATTATGACTCTAGTATTTTGACCTAACTCATTTAAAATCTGCTGTCTCCAAAAGTCAATTCTTTCAGAGTTTTCTGTTAACAATTGCCGAATTAGTTCTTCAAAAGCTTGAATTAATGCTCCATAGGGAATATTTCGTTTAAACTGGTCAAACTTGCCTGAGATAAAATAACCTCTTGCTCCGACAATGGGTTTGTGGACTTCATAAACTAAGCAAGATTTACCTATTCCTGAGTAACCGGAAACTAGCATAATCTCGGCTGTTCCCCTGCTAACTCTGTCAAAAGCGTCCATTAGATTGGCTACTTGTGTTTCTCGTCCATAGAGTTTTTGGGGAATTGAAAATTTACCTGACTTATCGCGCTCGCCGGGAATGAAGTGACCAATTGTTCCAGTTTGTTGCAATTGATTTAGACATTGTTCTAAATCTGCCTTAAGACCATACCCACTTTGATATCTATCTTCAGCAGTCTTTGCTAGTAATTTCATCACAATGTCAGAAATTGCTTTGATAATCGCGCCATTTTGGATTTTAGAGTTGAGATGCTCCTGCGTGACTTCTAATCTGCTATTTTTCTCTTTTAACTCCATAATCTCCCAAAGCGAGACAGGCTGCTTAGCGATGTGACAGTGAACTAATTCCATAGGATCTGTAGCCTTAAATGGCACTTCACCACACATCATTTCGTAGAATGTGACACCTAAAGAGTAGAAGTCAGTACGGTAGTCAATTGAGCGATTCATTCGCCCTGTTTGCTCTGGTGATATATAGGCTATTGTGCCTTCTAATAAAGTGGGATGGTTGAGTGTTTGCGTCTCTCTAGACAATCGCGTGGCAATGCTAAAGTCAGTAATTTTTACTTCGAGGGTAGCAGGAGTAATGATGATATTGGTCGGCTTAATATCTTTATGAATAATTTTATTGTCATGCAACTTACCCAGAGTGTCTGCTAACTGAATAGCGATTGACAAAAACTCTTTTAGTTCAAGTTGGCGATGGCTCAAAAACTTTTTGAGGGCTTCTCCTTTTGAATCTTCTAATATCAATGCCAGACCATTACGATGGTTTTCTAACCCGTAGGGCTTGACAATACCTTCTAAATTAAGATTTCTAGAAATTTCATATTCATGTCTCAATTGCATGATTTCTTCGAGAGTAGGATATTCTGCTCTCAAAAGCTTGATGATTACAGCCTGTCCATCTTCCTTTCTCTGGGCACGATAGACTACTGTATTCAAACCCTCGTTAATTTTTTCTATTAGTTTGTAATTGAGCTTGATACTCATATAATTTTTACCTACCTTAACAGTGGTTGTGAAAGATAATGTGTTAGAATATACCGTATTCAAACTCAAGCTTGTATTTTTGAGAATACTGTCTGACAATTTTAGGGTTAACAACAGTTGTAATAGAAAGTATACTAACTTAGTTACCCTCTAGTTGAAATCCGTAATTTCCACATTCTTTGCTACTCTTACTTATGCTAGTACAATTTCTCTAAGTAAGTAGGTAGGCGTTAATAGGGGTAACTGAGGAGAGGCGGAAAGGCACCTAGCAAAGGTTGGCTGGATGGAGGAGAAGCCTAAACCCATCGTCGAGGAGTGGGTAAAGCAGGAGGCAGGAGGCAGGAGGCAGGAGTTAGAAGGCAGAACGAAGTATTTTCGTAAAAAAACTGCTGGTTGAGCGAAAGTCGAAACCCGGTTTATGAGGTTGGGTGCGTAAGTCTTGAGCTAGTAAGTACGTAAAAATATTGAGTATAATTTAGTTACTAAAATTTAACCATTTTCAAGGTTGAAAATGGTTGCGGCATGGGGATTTAAACATTCTCAATACCCAACTAAAAAGACAAGAACCCTGAAACTCGCTGACTCACCAATTACAATAATTAGGGTGGCCCCCTCAACAACTTGACCCTGGATGCGATCGCCAGAAATCACCCTCCTAAATTGACCCCAATCAGCCCCATTTTGTGTCCTCAGAGTTCTTGCTTCCGTAGTCTCTGACCCCCTCTTCCTACTGCTTATAAATGCGCTCTAGTAACCAAAGGGCGGCGACAATACCGATAAAGTGGGCAAAAATAGCGTGGGTGTTAGCCAGTACCACAAAAATATCGAGGGGCTGGATGAACTGGTTAAAATTGATATTGGGGTTGTATAAAGCTTGTGGCTGAGCCAGAGATTTAGCTAACAGCGTGCCGCTGATCGCTTCTGCTCCTAGTATAGTCAGGAACATCCCGACCGTATTGCTCATCAGGGCCAATCGTACTGCTTGAATCGTGTCAGCCTTCTTGGGGCGGGTAGTGGTACTGGGCGATCGCAATTCTCTGGACAAGCGAGTGTAGCGGAAAGCTCGATAAACACTATAAGCGAGTACCCCTAGCCCGCAAATCGCAAAAAATAAACCCCCACCAGTACCAGGATTTGTTGAACGCGCACCAGAAGCTGCACTTGGCAAAGCAAAGGGGATAGCAAATAGCAAAATCAGCGCCGCAACTACTGATAGCACTGATTGCGCCCAAAAGCAAACCCACCCTACATTACGAAGGGCAGAAGCAACTCGCTGCACAGCAGGCGGAAGTGACGAAAAGGACTCTAACTGATTTGACATATTTCGAGTTGATGGGAGCTATTAGGCTGAATTTAGAACATTTTTCTAACCAGGGAGGCTTGACGGCAGGTTAACCCTCTTTACACAATAGACATAAATGTTGAAGAATTGTAACTAAACAAGCTAGTTTAAACTTAACTAGCATTACGTCGCGAGGTACCGCAAGCAATGTCGCAACTACAACCCACCACTACTCCCAAGCTGGAACAGCCAAAGTTTGGCTTCAACGACTACGCGGAACGCCTCAATGGTCGAGCCGCGATGGTTGGTTTTACCCTAACTCTGATTATCGAGTATTTCAGTGGACAGGGATTACTCTCTTGGCTAGGTCTCAACTAAATTTTAGCAATGGCTAAGGTCAGCCCCTACGTTACTCTTGGGGTTAGTCTAGGAAGCTTGCCAGGGTTTCAGGGACGCTAGAGAACCGAAGCAGAAGGCAAAAGCTAGAAGGTAGAAGGGATTTAGTTATCTAGAAGGGTAGAAAGTTAAAAGACTTATTGCTCATACTTTTCCACCTTTTTTTAACTGGTGAGTTATTTCTACCATTCTGCTCTAGTCAAGGGCAGCAAGCGTTCTTCACCGCGATCGCCTCTAGGATTTAGTTAGAATAGACATTAGCGAGAACAAGTTCAAGGAGTTCTGTATCTAAGAGTGAAATTCTCGCCAGTGAAAATTATCGCCGTCCCCAGATGTCGGAGGTAAAATTTTGTAGCTCAAGAGCTTGGCAATTTGGTCGCGCTCTCCTACAATTCCCCAAGGTGAGGATATAAAGTTAAATTCGGCTAGCCTTTGAGCTAGAAAATCCCGAACTTTCCGCCAACTCTAAGTTTTAGAGATCGTAGATAAACAGAACTGAGTAAACCGCGATGAATGTTTCATGGCAGCGCATTTTAAAATCAGCTTACCGCAGGGAGCCTGTCACCAGCTTTGTGATTACAGTAGGGGCTGTTGATGCCGCGATCGGCGGTATGGCCGCGAGTGGGTCGTTATTAGCTTTTGGACTCGGTACTGCTAGCGTGGCGATCGCTCTCCGTTGGTGGCAAATCCACAGTTCCTCTATCGAGCAACCCGCCCCAGCCCCAGAATATTATCTCCCTCCTCATTCTTCTAGACCTCAGTTACCAATGCTGAATGTGTCTAAGAAAAATCCTCCGTACTAAGGGAATTTGGGGTTTATCGAGATTATCTATGGGTAATAAAATCCATCGGTGAACCCATCCCTACCACACTGGTCGATCGTGATGACCTTGTATAGAGTTGAATTAATTAGCTCCGCACGTCTAGATTAATTAGCTGATGAGTTCATTAAAAATATGGGAGTAAATCTCCCTCTGGTATCGGATTTTGCAGTCAGTCGTGCTGGTATCTATGAGGATCATCCATAGCAATGTTATGTCTTGTGGATACGAATATTTTGCTGCGGTTTGCCGATCGCTCTCATCCCAACTCTATAGCAGCCATTAATTCAGTCTTATGAGCCAGAAGCTTTCCTTTTTTAAAACTGAAATATAAAACTTCATAAGCTGGCGATAGTTCTTTTTGCAACTGTTGCCATAAACTAATCCTTTCACGCTCGAACTCTTCTTCGAGATCGTTGAGAAACCCTGGGGAGTTAGCAGGATTGGCTATGTCCAAAGTGGCATCATAGGCATTAGCTCATGCGTCCAGACGTTTGAGAGTTTCCTGGCTTAAAAGTAGGGTTTCTGGGTCAATATTACCAACCAAATCTAGTTCTTACCACCAAAGAGTGTGGCATCCATAATCAGGCATAAGTTTAATAGTTTTCTTCATAATTTGTCGTTGATTAAATTAGGGTCTAGGGGCTGGGTTAGCACCAACTATATCGCTATTTTTAAGGTAAATAACCCAAGGTAAATAATACGATATTTTCTAATTGTACCAGTATCTCTGGATTAATTTCACCAATTTTACTTCGCAATCTTGTTTTATCTAACACTCGTATTTGATGACACAATGCAACAGAATCTTGAGCTAATCCTCCCTCACCACTGGGAATTAGAACACAGGAAGGAAGAGAAGCACGGCGCAGATTAGTTGTGAGAGGAATACTGATAACAGTAGTCGTGTATCTCGAAATAGTATCGTTCTGAAAAATAATTGTGGGACGTATACCAGACTGTTCGGAACCTTGTGTGGGATCGAAGTTGGCAATCCAGATTTCACCTCGTCTGGTTGTCATACCAAATCCTCATGTTTGAGGAATTCTGCATATTCGCTCATTCCAAGTTCCGCAAGTTGTCGGTCTTCTTCGGCAAATTCGCTGTAAAGTGCAGCTAAGTTAGTTTCATCCATTGCTGGAATAGTAACTAATCTCGCACGAAATTTTAGAAATGCAATAAATTCAAATACTTGTTTGAGTTGTTCTCGATCGAGCTTTTCTAACTCTTGTTGGATTAAATCTTTCATAGCAGTTATTTTTATTATCAAGCTTTCTCAATTATAGAATATATGTGATGTGAAGCATACCTTACCAGACTACTCACCTCATCAGAGGCGATCGCCTACCTCTTTGAATATAGCTGAATCCAAGAGGGCGATCGCGCCCCTACCACATTTTATTAAATAGCCACGACTTACGCACCCAACCACAGAAACCGGGTTTCGACTTTCGCTCAACCAGCAGTTTTTTGACGAAAATACTTCGCCCGCACCCACATATTCTCTCAAAAACCGTTCGGCTGACGCGGACGGTGAGCTTGCGTTGTCCTAAGCTTACCGAAAGGCCGAACTGCACGGCGGAAGCCCGGTTTCTGGGGCCATGAGCGTAAGTCCTAATAGCGCTCGCCCTGAATTATCCTAGCTAAATCGCGATCGCTCTTTTGCTGTTATCGTTTCCCAATCTCTTTAACCGAATTCTTTCATAGACTTGGGATGGCAATAGTTTGTGTATGCTCATTCGCCGCTCAATATCGGCAATTTTCATCCCTGAGCTATTTGAGTTTGAGGCTGAATCCAACTCTATTTCTGAATCAGATTTCTGTACAAATTGAGGTTTCAATAATTGAGCTATAAGTTTTAATATACTGTCAATTGTTAGCAGATAAAAGTTATGATGTAAAATAGTCATTAGCCAATCTGCTTTCAAAGCTTTATATAGCCAAAATAAGGTACCTTGATAATTCTTGCCGTGCTTATTTTTAGAGGCAAAGTAGATATAAAATTTACTGCTAGACCAATTATAAATACTAGGGGAAATCTCAGGGTGACGCTGCCGGATATCTGCCACGAGCAGAGCGTGAGACTTTGCCATTTCTGCACAGTTGGAAGACATACTGCTAGTAATCTGGCGATAGCCGACTAGAAACTCTGGAACAACTTTAAATTGATAATATTCCGCAATGCGGAGATAAAGATCCCAGTCTTCACAGCCTTGAGCCTTTTCTGCTTTTAATTGACAGTTGTAACCGCCGACTTTCTCCAAACAAACACGGCGAATCAGAGAGGAGCTAGCATTGCCTATAAAATATTTATAAATTAGAGGTTTGTAAACTTCTCCTTCTATGGTAGAATTGTAGAATCCTCCTGTTAGTAGGTCTTCTCGATTAATATCTAGCGACCAAGAATAAACTAATCCTACCGATGACTCAGAATTTAACATACACTGCACTTGTTTTTCGAGGTTTTGAGGATACCAAATATCATCGGCATCAATGGGTGCAATATATTCTCCACTGGATTTTTCAATAGCTAAATTTCGAGCCGCTGCAACTCCGGCATTAGACTGTTGCAGAAAGATAATGCGTCGATCTTGTTGAGCAAAAGATTTGACTATTTCCGCAGTGCGATCGCTAGAGCCATCATCAACTACTAAAACTTCAATACGATCGTAAGTTTGAGATAAGACAGACAAGAGCGTTTTTTCAATAAAAGCTTCAGCATTATAGGCTGGTATAATAACTGAAACTAAAGGTAAGGTCAAATCATTTTTAGAGGTATCCATATTTGACTTAGTTCTCGGAGAGTGGATCGATCGGTGCTGCTCTCTACCCGAAATGCTATCTCTGAATCCTCTTTCGCGTCAAGGAAGAAACTGGCGATAGCGATCGGCGGACTCTAAGCTGAGAGCGCAGAGGAACAGTATTAGACTATACTTGACCAGCACACTTGGGTAAAAATTTTGTGTAGTATAAGACTATTAAGCTAAAAAGCAGGCTCAGCTTTTCGGTAAATTTATTAAAGTAATCAGATAATTAAAGAATTTGTAAAGATGCCCCCCAAACGTCGCACTATCAACAAAATGTTTACTAGAATACAAGTAGAAATCGAACGCAAGGCAATTACGAAGATTAGCAAAAATTATGTATTTGAGAACACAAGCTTAATGGTTCTCCCTCAAAAATAAACAGGCTTTACCCGTTGTAAAGTAGCATCTGTAAAACTCAAGTACATTTTGGCAATTTAATTTAAACAGTTTAGGTGATGCTTGATAACAGTGAGTTGACCGTCTCAGTTATTATCCCGGTTCACAATGGGGGCGCATACTTCCGCACCTGTCTGTCCAAACTGGCGGAAGCCTTACCAAGAGCTACCGAAATTATTGTAGTGGCAGATGGCGATACGGATGGTTCCTGGCGTTTAGCCAGGGAATACGGCGCAAAAGTAATCAGAATTCCCGAATCTGGTGGCCCGGCCCAGGCTCGGAATCTGGGGGCACTGGCAGCTCAGGGAGATATTCTATTTTTTGTGGATGCGGATGTCGCTGTCTGTCCAGAGGCTATAGGTTATGTGATTAACATTTTCCAAGCAAATCCGTACTTAGCTGGGCTGATTGGTTCTTATGATGATGCTCCTGGCTCACCTAATTTCTTATCTCAGTACCGAAATCTCCTCCATCACTACGTTCACCAGACTGGCTGTGAGGAAGCGTCCACTTTCTGGGGGGCTTGCGGAGCCATCCGGCGAGAGATTTTTCTGGCTGTGGGTGGCTTTAATGAGATTTACCGTCGGCCTTCGATTGAAGATATTGAGCTGGGGTATCGACTCAAGGCTGGCGGTTATCGGATTCGACTGTGCAAGACATTGCAAGTGAAACATTTAAAACGTTGGGAAGCTGTTTCACTGCTGAAAGCTGACTTTTTCTACCGCGCGCTACCTTGGACTGAATTGATTTTGCGCGATCGCAGATTGAATAATGACCTTAACCTGCAAGTTTCTAGCCGAATCAGCGCTATGTTAGCTTACGGGCTAGTGGGATGCTTGGCTCTAGCATGGCTTTGGGTTGGTTTTTTGGCAGTAGCAATAGTGTTCGCTCTATTGCTTTTCTGGCTAAACGCGCCACTTTACCGCTTCTTTGCCCGTAAACAGGGGATCTGGTTTGCACTCAAGACTATTCCTTGGCACTGGCTGTATTATCTTTACAGTGGACTGGCTTTTGCGATCGGCACAGTGAGACATCTATCCCACAAAGGGGGCCTTTTTAAGGTTGGCTCTCCAGCATCGGCTCAGTAATAATGATGGAGGTGTGCGATCGCCCACTCATAAATCCCTGCCCAAATCCGCGAATTGTTGTAGGATGTTGTTTTGGGAATAGCATCTACCGGAATTTTGAGCAGAGTCGTTTTCTAGATATTCTGGAAAACAAAAGTAAACCTGGAGGTACTCTAAGTTGGAGCATTACCCTGTCATCATCACCGGCGCTGGCCCCGCAGGTTTGACCGCTGCTTACGAACTGGTTAAACAAGGCGTAGCACCTCTGGTGCTAGAAAAAGGTGATAAAGTTGGCGGAATCGCCCGCACGGAAACCTACAAAGGCTATCGTTTTGATATCGGCGGCCACCGATTTTACACTAAAGTTGAAGCTGTCCAGCAGCTTTGGATGGAGGTACTAGCAAAAGATTTTATTAAAGTACCCCGCCTATCGCGAATTTACTACGGAGGCAGATTTTTTAACTATCCCCTCAGCGCCTTCAATACTTTATCTAACCTTGGCATTATCGAAAGTCTATTGATTTTGTTGAGCTACTTTAAAATTAGAATGCAGCCACTTCCCGAAGAAGAAACTTTCGAGCAGTGGGTGACTAATCGCTTTGGCGAACGTTTGTATAAGACATTTTTTAAGACTTATACTGAGAAAGTTTGGGGTATTCCTTGCAATCAGATTCAAGCAGACTGGGCAGCGCAGCGGATTAAAGGACTATCGCTGACAACAGCTATAATTAATGCTCTTTTTGGTAGTAATGATACTAAAACATTGATTAAAGAATTTGATTATCCCCGCTTAGGGCCGGGGATGATGTGGGAGAGGTTTACGGAACTTGTCGAGGAAAAAGGAGGAAAAGTAGAACTCAATACAGGAGTAATTCGGATTGAGCGAGATGGATATCGGATTAAGAGCATCGCCGCAGAGCAAGATGGAAAAATATTAGAATTCTCTGGCGATAATTTTATTTCCAGTATGCCCGTATCGGCCCTGCTTAATCGCATGGAACCCCCACCGCCCGAAGAAGTCATTCATGCAGCGCGATCCCTTAACTATCGTGCTTTCATGATTGTCTCCCTGGTTGTAAATCAGCGCGATTTATTTCCTGACAATTGGATATATATTCACACTCCAGATGTGAAAGTAGGACGGATTCAAAACTTCAAGAATTGGAGTCCTGAGATGGTTCCCGACTTGAGCAAAACTTGTTTAGGAATGGAATATTTCTGTGATGAAGGTGATGAAATCTGGAACACAGCAGATAAGGATCTGATCGAATTGGCAGCTCGCGAGTTAGAGAGTTTGAATTTAGCCAAAGCTAGTGATGTGGAAGATGGAGTTGTGATTCGTCAACCAAAAGCTTACCCAGTTTATGATAGCGAGTATCGCCAACATTTGGAAGTAATTCAAGGTTTTCTTACCAAATTTGAGAACTTGCAAACTATTGGGCGCAACGGAATGCACAGATATAACAATCAAGATCATTCCATGCTGACTGGGATTTTGGCAGTGAGAAATATTTTCGGTGAGAATCACGATTTGTGGGATGTCAACACTGAGCGTTCTTATTACGAAGATTTCACGTCAGAGAAGTTGAAGAAGAAGAAGTAGCGCTCTCGCTAATGGCTAATTCCTAACTGGCAAGTAAAGTTAGAAGCTCTTCCACATCTAATACCAATTCTCCAAACTTATGCAACAGTAAGTAGTCGGACATAAATAAACGCTATAAATTGTAAGGTGGGCGCTCGCCGCAACAAGCCTGTAACTGATAGCAGAAGATAGTGGTCGGCGAGCGCCCACCCTACGTTTAATTATGTCCAACTACTTAGAGGCAGAAGGCAGAAGGCATGAATAGGTGAATGAATTAATATGCAAATTTAGAGAGTAGAAAGCTTACCAATTCTGGAAAGTCTTGCTAAAACCTTGAGCTTGGGTTTCATTGCTGGGACTTACGCACTATGTAACGCCGCCAACGGGCGTGGCCTAAACAAC
>NZ_JAQMUA010000453.1:0-8170 GCF_028330895.1 Kamptonema animale CS-326
AACATAGAGTTTTAGGGTCAATTCATACTGACTTTGCCAACAATTTATCTCTAGTAGCCCAATGCCCGTTTGCAGATAAACTCTTGCCGCAGCATAAGCTGTAGAATTTCTGGCTTTCTGTCCTGCTTTTAAATTAAGTTGTGTCAGCTCTTCTTGCTCGCTCGGTTGTGTGAGTAATGCTCGTCCCCGGTTCAGGTGTCCGACAATATCAAACAGCTTTTCTGCTTGCTCTGAAACCGAGAGCTTTTGCTGAAGTAGCTGTCCAATTTGCAGGTGCGTTGCTTGTTTGTTGTCGTCAGGAATCAGCGAATAGGCTGCTTGCTGGACGCGATCGTGCAGGAAACGGTAGGCTGGATTAACGGTATCCTCTGAGTCAGACTGTTGTGTACCCTGAAAAAACTTGTAAATCTGACTCGTGGGTAAAATCAAGCCTTCCTGTAAAGCTCTCCACAATGCTGTTGCGGCATCGGTTAGCGATTGTTCTGAAACGATCGCCAATGTCTCTAAATCAAATTGAGCGCCAATACAGGCTGCAAGTTTGAGGACATTTTGGGTTGCATCGGGCAACTTTTGCAATTGCATTGCCATGAACTCGACTACATCATCAGTAAGCGAGAGCAATTTCACCGCTGCAATATCGCACTGCCAGTGTCCTACAGTGAAGTTATATATAATGTAGCCATCCTGATGCAAAGCTTTGAGAAATTGGGTAGCAAAGAAGGGGTTGCCTTGGGTTTTTTGATAAACTAACTCACTCAAAGGTTGCGCTGTGATTGTGGAACAACTGAGGGTGTCGGCAACCAAATCATTAATATGAGATTGACTCAAAGGATTTAGAGTTAGAGTGCTGACGATCGCTGAGTCTTTCTTCATCTCCTCTAATGTCAGCATTAAGGGATGTGCCGGAAAGACTTCGTTATCTCGGTATGCCCCAATCGTTAGCAGATAGCCCATCTCGCTTTGACTCATCAACACCTGCATCAAGCTTAGTGAAGCGGAATCTGCCCACTGCAAGTCATCGAGAAACATTACCAAAGGATGCTGCTGTGTAGCGAACAGGGCTATGAACTTGCCAAATAACAAGTTGAAGCGGTTTAAAGCTGCACTACCACTGAGTTCTGCGGCAGGTGGTTGTTTGCCGATAATTTGTTCGAGTTCGGGGATGACATCTATTAAAACTTGCCCATTTTCACCTAAAGCAGACAAGATTTTCTCTTTCCAATGCAAGAGCTGAGTATCGCTTTCACTTAATAGTTGTGCCATCAAGTCGCGAAAAGCTTGGACAAAGGCACTCAAGGGAATGTTGCGGTTGAACTGGTCGTATTTGCCTTTGATGAAGTAGCCGCGTTGTCTGACAATTGGTTTATGCACTTCGTTGACAACTGCGGTTTTGCCAATTCCCGAAAACCCAGCTACCAGCATCATTTCTGTTGCACCTTGGCTGACTCTATCGAATGCTTCTAGCAGGTTTTCTACTTCGGGTTCTCTGCCATAAAGTTGATCGGGGATGGTAAAGCGATCGCTAATATCTCGCTTACCAATTTCAAAATATTCTATCTGACCTGTGGTTTGTAATTGTTCTAAACAAATCTCCAAATCGTGCTTGATTCCCAAGGCAGTTTGATAGCGATTTTCAGCATTCTTTGCCATTAATTTGCTGACTATTTCTGATAAACTTAGGGGAGTTTCTGGATTAATTTGATGGATGGATATTGGGTGTTTAGCAAGATGACAATGGACTAATTCCATTGCATCTGCTGAGACAAAGGGGAGTTCTCCTGTCAACAATTCATAGAAAGTTACCCCCAGGGAATAAAAGTCACTGCGATAGTCAATGCCGCGATTCATTCTCCCGGTTTGTTCCGGAGAGATATAGGCTAAGGTTCCTTCTAAAACATTAGGATTTTGGATTTCCTGGGTTTCTCTGGGTAGGAGAGAAGAAATACTAAAGTCAATTAGTTTGATTTGCTTGGTATCTGGGTTAATCAGAATATTAGCAGGTTTAATATCTTTGTGAATGACGCAATTTTGGTAGAGATAGTGGAGAATATCTGTCAGTTGGATCGCAATGTTAAGAAATTCTGCTAAAGGTAAATATTTATTTGTTTTACTGTCATTTGTTGCTATTTTGAGAGAATGAGTAGATAGGGAGACTCCCCCAAAATCTTCCATCACTAAGGCATAGCTATTGTGATAGGCTTCTAGCGTTAGGGGTTGGATAATGCTAGGAAAGTTGAGATTTTTGGCAATGGTGTATTGGTTGCGAAATTGCAGGAGTTCAGTAAAGTTGGGATATTCATTTCGCAGGAGTTTAATAACAACGGGTTGTTGGTTACTAATACGGATGCCGCGATAGACGAGGGTGCGCGTACCTGCGTATAGTTCTTCTGTAATTTGATAGTTTGAAAAATTTCTGGGGGGGTGCATAACTCGTTTATCCTCTATTAGATAACAGGTGAATTTAATTATATTTTATTATTTGACAGGGATAGTGATCTCAAACACAGTACCCTCACTAGGTACAGAGCTAACTGTAATTTTTCCCTGATGTTTTTCTTCAATTATTTGACGTGCGATCGCTAACCCCAATCCCGTACCTTTCCCTACTTCTTTTGTCGTAAACAAGTGGTCAAATATCTTTTGCTTGACTGATTCATTCATTCCCAAACCACTATCAGCAATACTAATTTTCACCTGACGATCTACTAAGGAGGTTTGAATGGTAATCCGATTAAGATTAGCCTTGATTTCCCCAAAACTCCGCCCAATATTTGATTCTTCTAAGGCATCGATCGCGTTGGCGAGAATATTCATAAATACCTGGTTAAGCTGTCCAGGGAAGCATTCGATCGCCGGAATATTGCCGTAGTCTTTGACTACTTCAATAGCGGGTCGCTCATCGTTCGCTTTCAATCGATATTTGAGAATTAAAATCGTGCTGTCGATACCCTCGTGGATATTAAAAGGAACTTTATAGTCTTTGTCAGCCCTAGAAAAGGTGCGGAGTGAAGTGCTGATATCTTTGATGCGATCGCAGCCCAATTGCATCGAGTCAATCATTTTGGGCAAATCTTCGATAATATAGTCTAAATCGATATCTTCGGCATGGTCTGCAAGCTCTGTTTCCGGGGCGCGATCGCGATAGAGATTGAGATGCTCCACTAAGTCTTGAACTGTGGATTTAGCTTCATTCA
Source organism: Kamptonema animale CS-326 (assembly GCF_028330895.1). NCBI lineage: Bacteria > Bacillati > Cyanobacteriota > Cyanophyceae > Oscillatoriales > Microcoleaceae > Kamptonema > Kamptonema animale. The sequence continues at coordinate 3,195 of NZ_JAQMUA010000453.1, forward strand.
AATTGCCAGAAATAAAGCCGACGGGGTTATTAATTTCATGAGCAACGCCAGCAACTAAATTCCCCAAAGCTGACATCTTTTCGCTTTGAATCATTTGCAATTGGGTTTGTTGCAAGTCATGTAAGGCTTGCTCTAACTCTTGAGATTTTTGGATGATGCCGGCTTCGGCTTGTTTGCGATCGCTAATATCCAAAAATAATCCATCCCAAACCATAGATCCATCGGCAAATTTTTGGATTTGAGATTCCCCGTGAATCCACTTGATAATTCCTGATGGGGTGATAATTCGCCCTTCCCAGTGCCAGGAAGATTCGGTTTGAATGGTGTGAGTTTGGGACTGTAGAAAACTTGCGATGTCATCTGGATGCACCATATTGTTGAAAAACTGCCAATTACAACTTGCTTGCTCTGGGGTAACTTCCAGCAAGTTGTAACAATTTGCACTAATGTACATCAACGACATAACCCCATCGGCACTCATGGAATATTGATAAACTACCCCAGGCACATTATTTACCAAGCTATGGAAGCGAGAGTTACTCGCACTCAATGAGTTCAGTGATTCCTCTAGTTGTTGAGCGTTTTCTAGCGATCGCTCATAAAGTCGGGCATTTTCTAGAGAAATTGCGGCTTGGGCGCAGAGTAAATTCAGTAGTTGGACGCGATCGCTCGTGAACGCCCCCGTTGTTAACTTGTTTTCTAAATACAAAATACCCAGTAACTTCCCTTGATGCAAAATTGGGCTACACAAGATACTTTTAGGTTGCTGACGCATGATATACGGGTCATGGGCTAAAGTAAGATCGGCACTGGCATCAATCAGCACAATAGTCTGCTGGTTATGCTTGACTTTGTAAATTAGCTTTAAGGGAATATCTTGGCTATCCTCAACGGCAAGGCTCTGCAATACAGTTGGCTCCGTTCCTAGCGTAATTGACCCTTTAATTAGTAAGCGATTGTCTCGTTGCAGCATCAACACACACTTATCAGCCCCCGCATTTTCAATGACGATCGAAAGTAACGATGAAAGCAGTTTTTCGAGTTCGATTTCGCCTGAGATAGTTTGGGAAGCTTTGAGAATGGTAGTTAAATCTAAAGCTACAGAGACACTACTACTGGAAGTGGCTCCCCTGGTGGAGGTGACACTTCCCAATGTAAAGATAGTTTCGTTAGTTGAGAGGGGAGAACGGGTTTGCTGTAATATCGGAGCAAGTAATTGGGGATAGCGAGTTTCTAAATCAGCGACTTTGGCTTTTGCACCCCAGCGAGCATAGGCATAGTAGGCTTGGGTGATGTATGACTGAGCTATGTGCTCTTTGCCCCATGCGAGGTAGAACTTTGCCGCCAGTTCATTGGCAAGGGCTTCTTCTTGGACATATTCGTTGGCTTTAGCTCCAGAAATAGCCTTGTCGTATAGCTCAATTGCTTCACTTTTCTGTCCTAAGACTCGACATTTTTCAGCTTCTACCAAATCAACCTTATGCTGATAATTCATCGGGGCATGGTGCGCCCAATGCTGTAACTTAGTTTGGTTTTCTGCCACCCGCTCTAATACTTTTGATAACTCCCCTAAAGATTGACTCGATAGTGCCAGAGCAATCAAAGAATCATAGAGATACAATGCAGGTTCACCGACTGTTCCCACACACCCAATTAAATAGTTTCTGCCCTCAACTGCATAATTGTTAGCTGATTCAAATTCCCCAAACAAAAAGCAAAGCATTAGCTTATACAAATAGAAGTAATACAACCCAAATAGGTCATTTCCAGACCGGAGCAGAGAGAGAAATTCCGTCTCTTGGAGGACTGACCCAGACAAAATGGTGGGATGCTCCGCAAAACCCAGTAAATTTAAAATAGATTGCCAATACATCAAACAGTAATTAGCTGATGTCAATTGGTTAATTGATGCTAAACCATTGTAGTAAGTGCGTGTATCTTGCTCCAAGGTAGCAAGGGGTTGACCGCACCAAAAAGAATGCCGACAGAAACTGTGGCCATTATATCCGGCGTATTCCAGGCTTCCGACTTCCAGAGCATTCGCGTAGCTCTCCCTAAAGAGTGGTAACGTTTCTTTGATGTGAGATTTGCGGTGGAGGATAAAACAAGCCAGCAACATTAATACTTCAGGTTTAGTCGCTTTAGCATCGAATTTTAAAACTACATTCAATGCCAACTGCCCAAACTGTATGGCTAAATCTACATCTTGCTGCATATTACAGACAACCAAGCTATAGCAAGCATAGTTAAAAGCTGAAGCAGATATATTGCCGTGCCGCAGGGATAATTTGACTGACAAGGTAGCCAGTAATGGATACAAAAGAGATCCACAGATGTAAGCTGCTGACATGATACTGCTGGCAATCTGGATAATGGCAATTTTGTTCGCATCTGTCATTACAGGGATGTGAACAAAATCTTCAACTTTCCGGTCTCCAATTAGTTCGCTAATTTCTTGAATTGACTGTTGAATATCTGCGGGTGTCGCTGTTTCTGGAATCGTTACGCTCAACTGTTGCAGCAGTCTCTGTCCGATCTCAATAGCTGTTGTCGGTTTATTCTGGCAGATATTTGCTTCAATTATAATGCAGTAAACATTGACCTTTTCTAGTAAAGAGTGTGCCTGTTCGATGACCATCTTAGTGAACTGTTCCATCGCCTCAAAGTCACCGCCTAGCATTGCCACTTCCGCTGCTAATTCATAGAAGGCGAGGGTAATTTCATACTGCTGTTGCCAAGCGTTTTCCCGCAACAGAGATAATCCCACTGCGGCATATTCACGAGCCGCTTGATAGGCGGTAGCGGCTTTGGCTTTGCGACAGGCGATGAGGTTAAGTTGTGCTAGTTCATCTCGTTCTGTTTGCTGGGTAATTAAAGACTTTCCGTGATTTAATTGATTAACAATTTCAAAAATACGGTCTTCTGTTGCTGAGGAGGAAATCTGTTGTAAAAGCAGTTGTCCGATTTGGTAATGAGTCGTCTGTTTTTGGTCGTCTGGAATCAGGGAATAGGCGGCTTGTTGTACTCGGTCATGTAAAAATCGATAAGTTGGATTCGCTGCTGTATCAGCAACCAATGCACTGTCAGACTGAATAAAGAACTTATAGATTTCTGTATTCGGAATAATCAAACCTTCTTGTAAGGCTTTCCATAAATCATCTGCGGTTATTTCCGGGGATTTTTCTGAAACAATCGCCAGGGTATTCAAATCAAACTGCGCCCCAATACAAGCAGCCAGTTTAAGAGTATTCTGAGTTGTCAGCGACAATTTCTGTAATTGTAGTGCCATAAATTCGACGACATCATCTGTTAGAGAAAGCGACCGGACTGCCGTAATAGCGGATTGCCAATGTCGTGTTTCCCAGTCAAAAGTAATGTATTTATCTTCATGCAATGATTTGAGAAACTGGGTGGCAAAGAAGGGATTACCCTGAGTTTTTTGGTACACCAATTCGGTCAAAGGTTGAGCTAAGGATAATTCGCAATTTAGCGTATCTGCTACCAACTGATTCAGATTGACTAAACTTAATGGTTGTAGTGTAATGGTGTTGACTGCTGCGCCAGTTTTAACTATTTCATCTACAGTGAGAATGAAGGGGTGAGCGGGTGACACTTCATTATCTCGATACGCACCCAAGACTAATAAATGTCCGGTTTCTGACATCAACAATTGCAGCAATTTCAGTGAGGCTGAATCCGCCCACTGCAAGTCGTCCAAAAATATCACTAAGGGATGTTCAACGCTAGTGAAAACTTGCACGAATTTCTGCATGAGCAGATTAAAGCGATTCTGGGCAGCAGTTCCTGATAGTTCTGTGGCTAATGGTTGAGCGCCAATAATGCCTTTGAGTTCGGGAATGACATCAATCAAAACTTGTCCGTTGTCTCCAACGGCTTCCAGAATTTTGCTTTTCCATGTTTGTAACTGAGCATCGGATTCAGAGAGCAATTGCCCCATCAAATCTCGAAATGCTTGCACAAAAGCACTGAAGGGAATGTTGCGATTAAATTGATCATATTTGCCTTTGATAAAATAACCCCGTTGTCTAACAATGGGTTTATGAACTTCGTTGATAACTGCTGTTTTCCCAATTCCCGAAAAACCAGCGACCAGCATCATTTCTGTTGCACCAAGGCTAACTCGCTCAAAGGCTTGTAATAAAGTTGATACTTCGGTTTCTCGACCATAGAGTTTTTCAGGGATGATGAAGCGATCGCTGATATCTCGTTGCCCAATCTCAAAGCTCTCAATCGAACCCGTTTCTTGGAGTTTAGTTAAACATTTTTCTAAATCAAACTTCAGTCCCAATGCACTTTGATAGCGGTTTTCAGCATTTTTTGCCATCATTTTTATCACGATATCACAAATAACTTGGGGAATTTCTTCTCTATTCCCTAAAAGTGGTGGTTGTTTGGCAATATGAGAATGTACCAACTCCATTGGATCGTTGGACGCAAAGGGCAACTTTCCTGTCAGTAACTCGTAGAAGGTGACACCCAAAGAATAAAAATCTGTACGGTAGTCAATTCCCCGATTCATTCGTCCTGTTTGTTCTGGGGAAATATAAGCAAGTGTTCCTTCTAACACATTGGGATTAATTAGTGTTTGGGTTTCCCTTGGTAGTAGAGATGCAATACTAAAGTCGATTAATTTGACTTGTTTAGTTTCAGGATTAATTAAGATATTGCTGGGTTTGATGTCTTTGTGAATAATCCGTTCCCGGTACAATATATCTAAGGTGTTGCAGAGAGCGATCGCGACTTCTAAAAATTCTCTCAATGAGAATGCGTTTTTCCCTTTAATCGCCCATTCGTGAAGAGAAATCCCCCCAAAATCTTCCATTACCAACGCATAACCATTCTGATAGGGTTCCAGGCTGTAGGTTTGGACAATCAGAGGTGAGTTGAGATTTTTGGCAATGGTATATTGATTGCGAAACTGCACGAGTTCGCTAAAGGTAGGATACTCATTTTTC
>NZ_JAQMUA010000039.1:0-8653 GCF_028330895.1 Kamptonema animale CS-326
CCGCTCAAGAGCTCCCCCGCTCAAGAGCTCCCCCGCTCAAGAGCTCCCTTATTAGTGCGTCCCATGCTCGAAATCACTCGTACACAAACAGGTGCATTTTGTCAAGAGCAAAACCTAGAAATTTGGGAAGATTCTACTAACCACGACTTAAAGTATGCTCGTAATCGTATCCGCGCTGAATTGTTACCATACTTGCAAACTCACTTCAATCCCCAAGCGGAACAAGCTCTAGCGCAAACCGCAGAACTCCTTCGGGCCGATACAGACTATCTAGAAATTGCGGCTAGTGAATTGCGCTTACAACCATCTTTTAGCAATAGTTCAGATGGAAAATATCGAATTAATCGCCATATTTTGAATGGAGTTCATTTAGCTTTACAAAGAAGGGTTTTAAGGCAATTTTTACAGGAAATATTGCCTGTTTCTCCGAGTTTTGTTCACATTGAAAAAATTAGAGAATTAATTTCTGCACCTAATAGATCCCAAACCGATCCCTTTCCCGGAGGCGCGATCGCGATTGTTGAAGGTCAATGGATTATTTTTAGTAAAAATAATGATTAAAATAATAATATATATAATATCATTTACCTAAAAGTATGCTCCCATAAAAAGGAGATTTTGAGGATGGTTGCATGAAAGTAGATTACCAAGAAACAATTGATTTAAGAGTTAGGGTTAAAAATAAATTTGTCGGGCAGCGAACTATAACTAACCAACAAAAAATTTAGGAACTTTATTGGTTAGCTGGATATAGTTCAAGCCTTACAGATGTAGCAGAACGTTTAGGGGTACATAAGATAACTGTAAATAGGGGGATGACTAACCCGAAGTTGGTATGATGATATAATTATTGTTAAAGCAGAACTTACGCAAGTGTCAACTGCGTAAGTTCTACTAAATATTAACTATTAACTATTAACTACTAACTATTAACTACTAACTATTAACTTGTCAAACTCCCCAGCATCTCTCGCAACTGAGCGATCGCTTGCATTTGATGATTTCCCTTTTCCTGAACCTGGCTGAGCTGAGTCCCCACCGCCTCCAATTTTTGCCGTAAGCCACTGAGATTATCCTGTACAGGTTGCAACATTTCTTGGTAAAGATTCACCCGTCCCCAGAGTTCTGCCACTGTCCCCCGCTGGTTTTGTAAATTCTGTTCTAACTGCTTAATTTCGTAACGTTTCGCCTCCTGCTCGCCACTTTGACGGTGAATAGTCCCCTCCATCTGCGCGATCGCCTCCCGCATCTGCTGAATTTGAGCTTCCAGTTTCTGCAATTCCTCCCCATGTTGATGCCGCTGACCCTCTAACTGGCTCAAAACCGGCCCCAAATCGATTTTTTCATTTTGTTTGCCACCATCAGCCTTACCCAACCTACGCTCCAGCACAGCTTGGTGTTGACTCAAAACCTCCTCCCTCTCCCGCAGACTGCGACGCTGGCCTACGAGAGTTTCATTCAACATCTCATAATTTTCTTGCTCGTCAGCCAGTTCCCCTTCCAAACTCAAGCGATCGTACTCGCTAGCCGCTTGAATCTTCGCTTCCAACTCTTCAATCGCTTGGCGTTGAAAAGTCAGCTCCTCCTCCTGATCGTTAACAAAACGAAACACCTTTTCCAAATCCTGTTGCAGATGTTGCACCAAACCCTGCAACTCCTCCACCGGCATCTTCTCCAGCGCTTGCACATCCACCTTCTCGCTCACACTCACCCGATCCGAAGACTCAGCCAAGCGATAAAGTTGCTGGTAAACATCCTCCTGGGCCCGCATCTGCGATCCCAAAGCCTGAGTCTGCTCTTGCTTAACACTCAGAGCACTCTGCTGGCCCTTTAACTCCGCCCGTGCTTGGGCCAAAGAATCTTGAGCTTGTTGCCATTCTTGCCATCGATTCTGGATATTCTGACCGTTCCTTTCCACCTCATCCTGCTGTTGCTGAACCCAACTCCGTTTTTGTTCCAACTGCTGCCAGTGCTGATCCAGCAGAGCCTGTTGAGCCACCACCATCGCCAAAGAGTGATTCAACTCCTCCTGTATTAACTCTTGAGGAGCAGCAGCCCCCGACAGCCGTTCGAGCAAATCCTGAATATTCTGGGCCTGCCGCTCGTCTAACACCGCCGCCTGCTGCAAATTAGTCTGCTGCTGCTCCATGCGCTGCATCTCACCGCGCAACTGTTCCCAAGCACCCTCAATTTCCAGGCGACTGCGATCGACCTCTTCCCGCAGGCGATTAGCCTCCTCCCGCGCGCTTTCAATTTCCGAGCGTTGCGCCTCCAGCCGTTCGAGTTCCTCCTCCATTTGCGCTAGCTGCTCTTCGCGAGCCTGCATCTCCATCTCCCGGCGGTTAAGCTCCTGACTAGAAAAAGTCAGAGAAGCCTTCCACTGCTCTATTTCCTCTTCCTTGTCCTTAAACTTATCCTGCAACCGCGAGAAATTTTGCAGAATGCTCACCAATTGGCGGGCGGCCTCCTGAATTTGCTGCACCTGCTTACTATTACTCAGCTCAACCAGCACCAGAGTCCCACCGTTGAAGCTATTAGCTTCCTCCGCTGGAATCAACTCCTCACCGGGTACAGCGCTCCAATTATGCTCGCTCCGCCGACAAGCTAGCAGTTTGAGTTCAGCCTTACCGCTACCAAGACCAAAGCTGCTTTTCTGTTTTTGTACTTCCGCTAGATACAGCACGCTGATCGTCCTCTTGAGGTGTCGTTTGCCCAATCCGTGGATAACATTCTTTTCCGACTGTAGCAGCACAAGCGCGTGCTGCTGGCTCGGAGCGTCCAGAAAGCGCAAGAATGCCCCGCTTTCTGGAATTGCAAGCTTTCTAATTCTGACCCGCTGCTCCTAGGCGACAGAACTGAGGGGGCGGCAATTGCCCCGTTGCTGTAGTTCCAATTTAGGCTGAAGATGCGCGTCAAGGTCAGCTAGTCAAAAAGTTTTCATTTATTTTATCAGTCTTATCGCCTCGCGGGTAGAAGCGATCGCTAACCTAAGATGCTATATCATGCCAATCGGAGTACACCCCAATAATTTCCATGTCAGAGCAGTATTAGGCTAGTCTAACTATAGTTCAGAAGTTTAAATAAACTACCCACCGCTAACCCTGACTCTAAAACCGAGGGCGACACGGGGGCGATGCCCCTACACAGATGTAGAGGGCCAGGTTGGCTGTGCTGCTTGGATAGTAAAGTCATCCGACAGGAGCTGATAGCCAAATTAGCTCAAATTCCAACGGTTTTAAGGAGAAAACTGTAGCTCCATGCAGGGAAATTTGAATGAAATAGACATCCGTAGCATCCTGCAACTGATTGAGTTGGGCCAGCGAACTGGAGAACTGTTTGTCGAGGCCTACAGCTCAGCGAGCGGCGGCCTCAACCAGCAAGCTTCCCACCGTTCGCCCTCAGAACAATCTTGGTTTGTCTTCTGTTTTAATGGTCAGATCATCTACGCTACCCAGAGTGCGGGCAGTTTGTTTCGCCTGCGAGACTACCTGCGACGCTATAAAGCCGATACCGCTCTTGACAATATCGAAGCACCTTCGATCGCATCTACTAATGCTCCTGAGTACGGCTATCTCTGGGCTCTGTTGGAAAACCACACCCTCACCCCGGCTCAAGGGCGCAGCATCATCCACAGCATGGTACACGAAACTTTATTCGACCTACTCAGCCTGCACCAAGGGGCTTTTACCTTTGAGATGGGGCCGGCTTTAGCCCCGCAGTTGACAAGCCTGGATATTAGTTCTTTGTTAGCTAAGATTGTCAAACAAGTGCAGGAGTGGAAGCAGTTTCACCCTCACATTCAGTCACCAAACCAGTGTCCCGTGATTTCAGATCCCGTTCAACTGCGCTCGGCTCTGCGACCTAATGTCTTTAACACCCTCAACCGTTGGGCTGATGGTCAGACCTCGATTCGCCAAATGGCGCGATACCTGAACCGAGATGTCTTGACAGTTGCTAAGGCGATTTATCCATTCGTACAGCAGGGATTAGTACAACTGTTTTATCAACCCTCTCGCACGGAAGGCCAGGCGCGAGAATGGTCATCGCGGGAAATTAAAATTCCCAGAGTTGTCTGTATTGATGATGACAGCGTGATTCGCAAGACCGTCGAGGCAATTTTGAACGAGCAGGGTTATGAGGCCACTGGTATTAGCAACCCTCTTAAAGCGCTGAGTCTGGTTTTTCAGCTCAAACCCGACTTAATCTTGTGTGACATTGCCATGCCAGAACTTGATGGCTACGAAATCTGCGCCATGCTGCGTAATTCCACTGCTTTTCGGCAAACACCAATTGTGATGCTAACTGGCATAGACGGATTTATCGACCGCGTTAAGGCGAGGATGGTAGGAGCAACTGACTACTTTACCAAGCCCTTTGGAGAAAGCGAGTTATTGATGCTCGTAGAAAAATATGTCGGGCCGGGTTTGAAGGAAGCTCCAGAATCGGCAAGATTATTAGCTGACGAACTAGAAAATCACATAGAAGAAAACCAGAAACCTCAGAAAACCTGATGCGATGCCTACGGCCGACGTTTAGCGATCGCACTTTTAAGTTAGTTGGAATTCAATTTCCTACCAAAGTCAGTCTCAATGCCCGAAGTGCAAATATAATATACCTAATTCTCAACTAAGCTCCTAAACAAATATCCCTTGCGATTAGTAGTTCGCAGCTAGCGCCGATGGCAGTAATTCCTGTTAACGTTAAACCCAAGCTTGCCTGTAGCAAAATCTACGCTACCCATTTTAGTTGTAGAAGAGAGCGAACACAAGCAAAGGTAAACGAACTCAAAACCCCATCGAGGTTAATTCCTTGGTCTGTGGGTCAACAGAAATACGGGCGAACAATCGTTCGTCCTTACCCAACTCTCAAACAATCGCTATAGGGGTAGGTATCGGCATTATGGTGGGCAACCCGGACTTCATATTACCAGGCTTCAATTCCGATCAAGCTCCTGAATTTCAAGAGCTGGAAAGTCCCGAAGGTGAACTACACCTGCGGTTTTACGTTCCTTCGGGAAACGAGTTTGCACTACCAGCGATGGGCATTCGAGAGGTACTTTCCCCTGCCCCCGATAGAATGACCCCAATTCCCAATGTTTCTCCCTTGCTTTTAGGTACTCTAAATATGAGGGGGCGCGTGATTTGGGTGGCTGACTTGGGTCAATTTCTAGGAGACCAAACACCTTTAAACACGGACAGACCAGAAATTCCGATCATTGCAGTCGAAGATCAAGACACTATATTAGGGTTAGCAGTCGATCGAATTGTGGGGATGCACTGGCTCGATGTAGACCAACTGCACGCTCAGTCTTCAGCTCCTGATGGGATGGTTCCATTCCTTAGAGGGGAATGGTTATTGGGCGATGAGACTTCTCAGGTTCTCAGATTGCTAGACCAAGTGAAAATTCTGCGCTCGGCCCGGTGGGCTGCATGAAATCGATTTTATTTTTTCGATTTTATTTTTTCGATTGAGTCCGATCGCGCGTCAGAGAATCACTTCTAAAAGTCAAGGTAAAAATCTAAAATCTAAAATCTAAAATCTAAAATCTAAAATCCAAAGGGGGCGGCAAATGGCAACAACTACAGACTTTGAGCAGGAGTACCAGCGGGCAGAAGCGGCATACCTGGAGGGCAACTATGAAGAAGCTGCTGCTCTGGTTTACCAGTTAGTAGAAGATTTTCCCGAAGATCCAAGTGCTCGCTTGCTATGCGGTCACATCTACTGCTACGGGCTGCAACAGTATGATGTAGCACGAGAACAGTACATGGTAGTGCTGAGTCTGACAGATGATACCGGCTTCGTAGATCATGCCAACAACGGCATTGCTTACGCAGAGCAGTTTGCCGCTGGAGCGCCCGGAGAGAGCTTAGAGAATTTTTCAGAAGATTTAGATTTAGAAATGTACCCTGGTCTATCTGGGGAGAACGATTTAGAACAACCGGACTTATCAATTTTTGGCAACGGGTCTGATTTGGAGTCCGATCTCGGCACCAGTAGCCTAGAACTAGATAACGCTGACATGATGGGCATGGGGCTTTCCGAGTTAGATTTTGAAAATAATTTGGAAAATTACGCCAACGACGCAGAACTTTTAAATCCCTTTGGCGAATCCCCCAACTTTGACAGCAACAGCAGCGGTAGTGGAGGGATGGCAGCTTTTGCCGATGCGGATCTGGACTCAGGGGCAGAGTTGGGGGGGCTGGATTTTGACGATGATGCGATGGCAATGGCTGACACCCAGCTTACCTTCCCCGCTCCCAAGGAAAAGCCATCACCGCCGGCTCAGGAAAAGATACAAGCAGATGTATTTGCCGGGGCTTCCCCGAAACAGAACGGTCGCACTATAGGCTCTCAATCCCTTGCCGATTCTGGGTTGGCAGACTCTGGGCTAGAAGATCTAGGCGAGTTCCCCGAAGATTTTGATGATATGTTTGCGCCTTTGGAACTGCCAGACGACCTCAACTTTGAAGAATCTTACCCAGCAGCCGAGACTAACGGCAAGCAAAAGATGCCACTCCAACCGCAGCCAACAGCCGAACCAGGACAGACAAGATCTAGAACATCAGGCATACAAGCCAAAGAAGGCAGCGATTTTGGTGGGAGTAAACCCAACTATTCGGTTGCCGAAGACGAAACCCTATTGATGGGATCGCACAGCGCCCCTGAAGCTTTAAGCGAGATCGGGAAACCGTCTAAAGATTTGAATTCAGGCTTCAAGTCTACTACCCAGGGAAGTAAAGCCGCTAAGAGCGAAGATTTGCAAAACGGGTTCAATATTCCAGATAGTTTCGACCTTGACAGCTTCGACGACGATGCCTTTGCTGACTCCTTCTCTAGCTACGAAGAAACGCCTTCCCACTCCTTCGGTATGGCGGGCCCTGACAGTGACTTCCCCCTGACACCGAGTCCCCAAACCGATCGGGGTGACTGGATAGATGACTTCGATGAATTTGGAGATGTAGGCAACCTTCCCGACTTTGATATCTCTGATGATCCTAATAGCTCTATTCTCACCACAGGTGGTAGTAGCGGATTTGGAGGGATGACGGGCGGAGTCATGGGGGCGACTACTAGCAATTTGGACTTTGGGGATAACAGCGATGGCTCAGCAATTCGGGATGATGAGATTTTTAGCATTTCAGGAACCCCAGAGTCGGTACCGAGTTTCACTCCCACGGAAGAACCCATCGATGCAACGGTAACGGTAGAGCAGGGCGGGTTGGCCTTCTTGGAGAATGCCCCGCTGATTACTAAGCAGTTGTACACGGCGATCGGCACGGGGTTAATTTCTTTGGTGGCTGTAGCACTGGTGACGAATTTTGCTTCTTACCAAGCCCTGAAGCAAGATAAACCAGAGGCGATCGCTTACTTGCGGCAAACAGGCTGGGCAATGACCGCAGCAGCCGGTTTCACCAGCTTTCTGACGGCTTGGGGCTTGGGTCACTTAGTTGCTCGTCAGGTGAGCAAATCGACAGACGACTTGCAAGTTCAGTTTGATTCTGTATCCCAAGGGAATTTAGAGGCTCGCGCCACAGTTTACTCAGAGGATGAATTTGGCAAAATGTCGGCTAAATTCAACCACATGGCAAAGGTGATTCTGACTACAACTAGCGATGCTAGAAGGAAGGCAGATGAACAGGAACAAGCCAAAGAAGATTTGCAGCGCCAAGTGATTCGGCTGTTGGACGACGTAGAAGGGGCCGCTCGTGGCGATTTGACGGTGCAAGCCGAAGTCACAGCCGACGTATTAGGAGCCGTTGCTGACTCGTTTAACTTAACGATTCAAAACCTGCGGGAAATCGTTCACCAAGTGAAACAGGCAGCACGAGACGTGAGTACAGGCGCTTCTGAGAGTGCTACCTTTGCCCAAGGTTTGTCCTCGGACGCGCTGCGACAAGCTGAAGAACTAGCGGCGACATTAAATTCCGTACAAGTGCTCACAGACGCGATTCAGCGGGTGGCAGAAAGCGCTCGCGAAGCAGAAGAAGTGGCGCGGGGCGCAGCAGCTAGCGCCATCAAAGGCGGCGAGGCAGTGGAGCGGACGGTAGCGGGGATTTTGGAAATTCGGGAAACGGTAGCAGAAACAACCAGAAAAGTCAAGAGATTGGCAGAAGCTTCCCAAGAAATTTCCAAGATCGTCGCTTTGATTGCGACGATCGCCTCCCGGACGAACTTGCTAGCCTTGAATGCTAGCATTGAAGCAGCGAGAGCAGGGGAAGCAGGACGGGGGTTTGCGATTGTGGCGGATGAAGTGCGACAGCTAGCAGACAGATCCGCTAAGTCTCTTAAAGAAATCGAGCAAATCGTGATGCAAATTCAGAGTGAAACAGGGGCGGTGATGACGGCGATGGAAGAGGGGACTCAGCAGGTAATCGAGGGGACGCGGTTAGCAGAACAGGCGAAGCGATCGCTAGAAGATATCATTCAAGTAACGAACCGCATCGACGTACTGGTGCGATCGATTACCGCAGATACCATCGAACAAAACCAGACAGCAAGCGCTGTTTCTCACGTTATGCAAGCAGTAGAATTAACGGCCCAAGAAACTTCCCAAGAATCGCAGCGGGTATACGGTTCTTTGCAAAACTTGGTGGGAGTTGCGCGAGACTTGCTGACATCCGTAGAGCGTTTCCGGGTAGAAACTGCGGAAAGG
>NZ_JAQMUA010000454.1:0-52220 GCF_028330895.1 Kamptonema animale CS-326
CTGCAACTCTTGTCGCCGTAGTCTCCCTACTTTGTAGGGAAACTAATTGAATGGAAACAGCCAAAATGCTCGTAGCCAATCATCTCTTCACTACACACTCCCTACTTTGTAGGGAAACTAATTGAATGGAAACCCTCTAAAAAACACTCCTGCATCACAAAGCGAAACCATTGCACCCTCCCTACTTTGTAGGGAAACTAATTGAATGGAAACTAGCTAACCAACTGATTAGGTCAGTTTGTAACTCTACAGCTAGGTGTCTCCCTACTTTGTAGGGAAACTAATTGAATGGAAACACCACGGAACGGCCATCAGCCGAAGAGGAGACGAGAATCATCTCCCTACTTTGTAGGGAAACTAATTGAATGGAAACGACGACACGACTACATCGAACACCATCGAACGATTCGGCTCTCCCTACTTTGTAGGGAAACTAATTGAATGGAAACATCCAAAAGTTCTTTTTCTGCTAGCCCTTGATATTTGGAGTAAGCGCTCCCTACTTTGTAGGGAAACTAATTGAATGGAAACAGGCCATCTCTATCCAATTCTGCGTCCCTTTCTCTCTGAGACTCCCTACTTTGTAGGGAAACTAATTGAATGGAAACCTTGTGGAGTTGATCAGGTTTTGCCAGATTTGATCGGAGTAACTCCCTACTTTGTAGGGAAACTAATTGAATGGAAACGATTCTTCCAGAGGGGCGGTCTCTTACCATTCAATCCATCTATGAGACTCCTCCCTACTTTGTAGGGAAACTAATTGAATGGAAACATCCCAGTAAACAGTCCAGATCCCAGGATTTAATCTTTGTGCTCCCTACTTTGTAGGGAAACTAATTGAATGGAAACCCTGAACTACCAACGCATTGATTGTGTTGGCCGCTCCCTACTTTGTAGGGAAACTAATTGAATGGAAACATCACGATGTACTCGTCGAACATCCGATCCCCATAAGCTCCCTACTTTGTAGGGAAACTAATTGAATGGAAACTCTAGATGACATCTATCGTGGTGGGATAACCACTGCTCTCCTACGAGGAGCTCCCTACTTTGTAGGGAAACTAATTGAATGGAAACCACCGAAAGCTTGTTCAATTGCCTGTTTAATTTGGCTAACTCCCTACTTTGTAGGGAAACTAATTGAATGGAAACAGGAGCGATCGCCTCATACCAGCTCACCCATTTTTGCTTGACTGTTCGGGTCTCCCTACTTTGTAGGGAAACTAATTGAATAAAAACTAAGAACGATCGCATAACCATAGAGCAAACTTTGGCAGCGATCGTTATTTTTTGGGAAGCATAAGAATCAAGCTAATGTTAGCAAAACATCATATTCTTCAAAAAATTGCCCGATTTTCCGTGCCTCTAACTGTAAGTGACGAGCAGCTTTAGCATAGTCAGCCGCACTCAAAGCCTCCCCTGTAGCAGCGATCGCGACAGGGCCCTATTTGGAGTGTGCCTGTACACGGCTTGCCGCATTGCTGAAGCTTATTCCCTGACTGCCACCATTTATTCAACAGGAATAAATCCTGGCATTCATGCAAAAATTAGATTCAAAATCCACCAGTAGTCCCACTATCCTCATCATCTTGATCTGATTGCCGCATTTGAAATCCCCTACTAAGAATAAACCCCTCCACAGCTTTTAATCGATTTCTAACAGCTTGAAACTCGGATTTTATCAGTCTAAATCTGGCGACAAGTTCATCATATTTTTTTTCCATCTCACGCTGAAGCGCATCATAATTTTTTTCAGCCTCATGTTTCTCCGACTTCACAGCAAAAAGCAGAACGACAGAGATTACCCCAGAAAAAATACCAACAACTCCAACAAGAATTTCTATAAAATTCTTGGCATCAATAGTAACCATTAAAATAGGTCGCATTAGCTACTCCTGTGAACATCTCGACCAGAGCCAGACGGATAAAGTATGCCGCACAAAGCGCCAATAGCGCCAGTAGCGGCAGAATTCAATTCGGGAGGAATCTTCTTGTCTGCTGCACTCAATCCAATCATCCCAATAACAGAGATTATGGCAGTCAGAGAAATGCTTGAAATGATTATTTTGTGGGTTGTAGAATCAAGCATATTTCAGGATTTTTTGTTGAAAATAGCACATTAACGAGAGTCCCGAAACGACGGACTTAGACAAATTTATGAACGTAATCACAGGACTCTCCGCGATACCCCAGACAAATCGTGGCAGGCACTTTCGCTAATTCTTTCCCGCACACAAAAATATCGTTCGCGAAATCGGGATATGCGGGATTTGGCTCTATATATTGTAACTCTTCTCTGTGAGTTATGGGGATTTTTAAAGTTTGTTTTACTGCATTTTTGAATAAATTTCCCGGCTCCAGAATAGCACCTTCCTCGTGTACGATTGACGTTACCAAATAATGCCGAATCTTACACTGATAAGGCGGTGGACAAACGACTGTTTCAACTTCCTCAATGCACCCTGATATCGCTGTCCTGTAATCATCGGGAGGTTCTTCAAGTGTTGTCGATGCCATTCTAAAAGGGAGGATCACCTCTGTCTTTACAGAGGGCGACCCTGGATTAAAAGGAACATCACACTGATAATTCATCGTGCCTTTATAGTAAAGCTGCTTCCCACTTGTACCTCTACTATCTTTACCGGGAGCAATAGTTTTGCCAGAAGCCGGCAAAAATTCATGATAGATATTAGACCAATACTCACCCACAAGTTTTATACAGAGAACTGGTGATTTCTCGTTCTCAACAAACAGAGCCACAACTCGCCGACATATATCAAGAATATCTATATTTTCGGCGAGAATTATCGAAAAGGTATTTCCCGATGCTCTTATAAATTCTAGTTTTCTAGGTCGAAAATCGGAGTCGGGACAGGGGATTTCCATAGATGGCAATAACTTAAAAATAGATATCAATTCAGTCAACATAGAAGTATTTACATCCGAGGGTATTATAAACCGGCCAGTGGTGAGGAGATGCCTCCCGCGATCGGCGACATACTTAATACCGTAGGAGTGATACTTCTTAGCCATTAATAAAATATTGAATAGTCATATTCCATATTCAAAATTTAGAACGTGGAATAGAGAAACCGTCCCCAAGATATCGTAGGGAAGCATAATTATCGCGATTAAAAAAGGAACTAGGACTATTAGCACGAGAGAGCGACAACTGAGCTGGAGGAATAGAATAACTAATTCCAGCAAGAATCATGTTGCGTCGCTCTACAGCCGTTTTCCAAGCAATAAAATCATTTACCTGAGTAGCGGAGAGTGCCTTTGGAGGAGGAAATGCCGCACTCGCCGACGTAAGACCTAAATGCTTCAATGATTCAGGAACAGGAGGGAGTGGGATCGAGTTACGCGGAGCAGAGGAGATTTTGCTAGGTAGAGGCAACCGCGAGTTCGGCGACATGGAGCTTGTTGCCCGTAGCTGCGCGTTTATGTCTGCTAGGTTAGCGTCTAAAATTTCAGGCAGACGAGCAAAGCGATCCTGAAGCATCCGAATGCTCGCCTCACGATCCCCTGAGTAAGGAAAAGATTGCTGACCAACAATTCGATCAACATTTTCCGTTAGCCGCCCCAGAATTTCGCCTTGCAAGAAATAGTTAGGTTTGTAACCGAAAGATTTCCCGATCAGGGATTCAGTTTTATCTATCGCCTTTTTAAGCGATCCAACACTATATTCTGTTGAGAAAGCCTCAGCCTCTACCTGAAGCAAATCTGATTCATATCCAAGCCATGACAAAGCAACAGATTGAGTTGAATAATGGAAACTATCGCGAACATTCTGAACATAAGCATACTGGAGAACATCTTTATCCTGAAAACCGATTGTCCGAAAAGGATATCTCAAGCTATCATCTTTTCTAGACAAACTCTGAAAGGCTCTATTCTGGAGAAAATGTACTGTCTCGTGATAGGCAACTAAACTCTGAAGAAAAACAGTAGAGCCAGAATAATCAGAAGGAACCGAATCCCTCAAAAAAAGTCCTGCCCTGTTGTTCTCATCAAGTTCTGGTGCTCGATAAAAACCAAGAGCATCACGAGCCTTTCCAACAAATGCGGAATTGGAGATACTCACATCAACATTTTCACTTTGCAAAAATCTAGCAACTTCAGAGAGCGCTCTTGCGGGATCTCCACTGACGTTATAGACTAATCCACCAGGTTGAACAAACAATAGATTACTAACATTGTCTCCCGCGATACCACCTTGAGATTTAATAATCTGTTCTACAACCCTTCTATTCGCCTCATTTCCAGCACTATTACGAACACTCCTCGATCTCAAACCAAAAGACTCAGCAACTAAACCATCCGGAATTTCAACGGTCAAACTCCTAGCGGGACGTTCAAAAGGAACGAGATTATTGTTAACAGGAACTAAAACACCAAATCCATTATTAATATAATCGATTGTGTTATAACCAGCGTTTTCAGGAATTCCTCGGTCGAAATTCCGATCTCGACCTCTAAAATCAATCCCCAAAGGAATCGTAAAAGATTTATAACCACTGAAAAACTGTAATTCATCAGCAAAACCTCCACCAAAGCTCAACTCAAAACCAGTAGCCCCTTTCCTGACACCAACAGAAAAGCCAGGAATACGATCGAGACCAATACCAGCACTAAGATAATAATTATTAGCCCCTATTTCTAAGGTGGCAGCAACCCCGTATTTCCCCAAGATAATAGTGGGAGTTATCTCTATTCCCAAAACATTAAAGGTTTCGCTAGCAGAGATATCAAAAGCCAATTTACGCTTGAGTAGGCTATACTCGACATCTAAAGAAAAAGAGATGCCGAACAACTCAAAATCTTTTTTCAGTACAACACCTATAGGAGCGCCCAGGCGTTCTTTGCTCACCAATAATAACTGACCGGGAAATTGCAAGGCTATGCCGAAGCTTCTGGCTAGATACCTTTGAATCAAAGTAAAAATATCCACTTATTACCTCCCATATTTTTGATAACAAGCCCGACCTCCACCACCCTTGATACAATTAGCCAAACCAGAATTACCGTAATTTATTCCACTACCAACGACAGACGAATAGCTTGATTCATAGCAACCTTGACCCCCTTTATTCTGAAGACAACGCTCTACTATCAAAGAATTAGTCCCTCGTTGAGGCACAATCGGAGCCATAGGTAAAGAGGATTGAATTGGCACAACCGGAGCCGCAACTAAAGGTGCGCGTTGCCCCAAATCTTTAAATAGAGGAGGGGAAATACCCGCATCTCTAGCATCAGAAATCAATGGGGGTATAAGTCGCTCACCCTTAAGAGTTCTCCCAAAGTCTCGGACAACTCTTTGACTTTGCTGAACTGTATAGTCAACACCTTTTTTAAATCCTTCGAGACCTTCACCAACAGCCCTAACGAACTTGCGAGCACCTATCCTTGTTGCACCAATAGGGTTATCTGGGTCTAATTCCGTAGCACCATCTCGCCCATAGCCACTGGGATAAGATGTGGATTGATAAAAGTTATTTGTTGGCATTTATTTACCTGCCATATTTTTGATAACAAGCCCTGCCACCGCCGCCATTAATACAATTAGCTAAGGCAGAGTTACCGTAATTTTTTCCACTGCCGGCAACCGATAGATACTTCGATTCATAGCAACCTAAACCGCCGCCATACTTGAGGCAATTATTTACTAATTGCAAGCCTCTGCCATCATTGAAACGACCGCGTTGATCGGCCGTTAATGCGCGGACAGAGGGAACTATCGCCTGCAATTTTTTATCTTCAAAAACTTCGCGACCGCCCAGCCGTGTCCCATAAACGCTTTGGTCACGGATTGGGCCAAGCCGTTGAACCCTAGACCTAATCTGAGAATCAAAAACAGCAACATCACCCGCAAACCTAGCTATTTCGGCATTAGCATTCGCTTCTACAATCTCCCCTAAATATCCAAGAATCGCTTGAGCATTGCCAATTAAATCCGTCGTTGCGAGAACTTGATCGAACGCATTCCTTACTGTCAAACTAGGCAAAAGACTCAATTTCCCATCAATTTTCGGCCCCACAGCAGCGCCAATTTCGGCCGAGCCAAAACCTTCAAGAGAAACGCCAATTACACCCGCAATACTCCCAATGCCAACCCTTCTGCCAATAGCCTTCAGACCTGCAATTTGCCTAGCGCTTCCTACTGCTGCACGAGCCGTCCCCTTGATAGTTGACCCCGAATCAATCGCGCCAACGATGCTGCCAACAGGTGGGAGAAAAGCATTAATTTCCTTAAGAGAAACAATAGGAATTTCCCCTCCGGCATACACAGAAAACTTACCGAAATCGACACCGAAAACAATGCGGCCATCGTTAAAAGGATTGGGATCGAAAATCGTCTCAAATTTCTGAGGCATATTAGGCATAAGAAATCAGGCCGCAATGCTTAGTGCATCCAGCAGTTGTCACAAATTATCGAATCGAAAGATTTACATAAAGATCAAGGTGTTTTCTTGAGCCTTGGTGCGAGATATAGGGGGAGATGTAGGGGCTGGCTCTTCAATCTTTTTTGCCGATTTAATTGGAAAATTTAGAGCCAGGTAAGTATAGGCTGCCTCTGGGAAATGAAAGTCAATAACAGTCTCGACTTTCTCACCAGATAGAACACTTACTCGGACAATGTTTGTATTTGAGTAAGGAGAGATCCCGCCCCGCTCAAGGGAGACACCTACGCCCTGAGAATCAAAGAATCCAAACGGCTCTCCCTGACCCAACACCTGCAACAAATAAACTGACCAATCAGCGTTTTTCATATCGAAAAATTTATTGCCGGAGTTAAATCAGCTACGTCAACACCAATGTAGGCAATATTGCCTTGTTCAGTCATTTTGCTTTCAACTAACAGTGCCTTTACCTCTTCCACTGTGCTGAAAGACAACAAATCGCATTTCTCAGGCTCAATACAATTAGTTTTCGCTTCCGCAAACTCGATCCATTTAGGAGTGAAGCCAGAAGCAGATTGAGTTACTTCAGATAAAGCATGGATAGCCAAAGTTCCGCTATCCGTCACTTGAGTTTTCAAAACTACAAACCGCATAAATTCAGAGCCACTTTACAAGTTTTGAACAAAACTGAGAAGTGCGATCGCCGAATTTTCCGAAATTGTGGAAAAATGTGCGATCGCCATCCCACTACCAGCAGCCGCTAACTTACCCAGCAGCTACCAAAACAGGCGAAGGAGTAAGATTCGGCGTAAGATTCGGCTGCGGGCCATTATTCGGGAGTCGAATCCCGCCGCCACCACCACCATCAGGGCCGTAAGGCTGATTACCAGGTATGCCACCGCCACCGCCGCCGCCACCAGGAGGCGAAGACCGGCCGCCAGGTGTTGAAGAACAAGTAATGCCAAATAGCCCCAGTTTTTTGTGAAGCTGGTCATCACTTTCGCCTTCGTATTCAAGGCAAACGGTTGCGGGGTTTGCGGCGAGTTTTTTGCCGCAAAAACAGACATCCTCGACCGCTCCACCTGAAACGGGAATAGCTGTCTCTCTCGTCCCTGGGGCTTCGCCTCTGCGCGAGTTGGCTGGACGCTCCTCTTGAGTCACGTAAGTAACGATGTACTTTTTCGGAACGAGTGAATCCCGACCAGGGCAACTAAAGGGATTGGGATTCATCCAAATACAGCCGGGGAGATTTCGACTGGAGGCCAAAAGTCGTTTGCGATCGCGATACCACTGCGGCCGATAAGCGATCCACTTGTTTACATCAAAGGTATCCCCTGTAGTAAACAGCCCAGCACTCAAGCCCGTAATTTGACTGAAAAACTGTAGAGGGGGAACATCGAACTCATTCGGATAGTTCGCCTCCATCAGATAGTTGGAAACATCATTCCTGAAATCGGGGCGAGCCATCATCCGGCCCTTGGTGAGTTCAGCCTCGTTATACCCCAAAAATCCAGCCTGAGATTGATAGATCATCGCCCCAGAGAAGCGATGCTGCTTGCCATTCCGATAATTGCCGACAGGAGTAGTATCGAAGCCCGGAATCGGATCTATCTGGCGAATTCGTTCAGCTACGTCGGGATCGTTTGTATCGGCCAGCATCTCAGGATGGAGATTAATCCATTCTTCTCCTGACAACTTGATACAGACAATTGGATTTTGAGGAAAGCGGCTATTGATGTAATTGTAAATAGCAGTTGCAACACGACGAACCCCGTAAACCAGACCGGTGAATCCAAAGCCAGAGTAAGGATCTCTGAATAATTGAGGGATACCAACAACGAGAGGCCGACCCTCTTCACCACCAATATTAGTCAACGCCTGACCCGTAACATTGACGTAAATATCATAGGGGGCGGGGGCAACAACAGAAAAGCTACCAATTCTGCGAGTGAAGGTTAACTTCCTCGGCTCAAAATCGGAATCATTGCAAGTAGGATAAGTCCGATAGAAATCGGGAAATCCCAACCCCGGCCTAACTGGGTAGGCGGCCCCACTATCAGGCGTGAATCCCAGCATTTTAATTATCTCAAATGCCGTATCTTCTATCCGCCCAGAAACGACATCATCTGGGGAACCAGGAGAAATATTCCCACCACCAATATCAGGAACTTCAGGAAGTTGTTCCGTATCCCGATAAAAATTAGTCCAGTCCGAGGGTACAAAAAATTTGTCCTTAACCATGTGAACCGTCCCCCTGTCGCTCACATAGTAGGGAATCCTATAAGTTTGTGCTCTATCTCTTGCCATTTTTTTTCAGCTTCCGCATTACTAACAAACAGAACAGGCTAAAAATTAGGCTGGTTGAGTAGAACCTCCTGATGTTGGTGTTCTTTCAAAAGACACCGCAAAGATATGGTTTTCGTTCCCATTTTGAAGCGGCGTAATGGTGAAATTAACACCCCATCTATCCGGTTTGAAATCATCGGGTAGATTTTGGGTGCGTTTATTGAAATTCAAAAGAGCATGATAGTAAGCTTCACCTGGATCGGTCGCTTCATCAGCATCAAGGCCCGGAACATTCGTTATATCTAATGTTCCTGCACCGACATCAAATAGAGCGCCAGTAGTCGTACCGCCGATATCGAACTGAGACTCCGTGGGTTTTTTGTAAGGGGCCATTCTTTTATCTCCTAAGTATGCTAATTAAGTAGGCTAAGAAAGAGGAATAGATAGCGGAGAATTAACCGGGATTGGTTTCGCCTGTTGTATCTTTACTGCGTTCAAAAACGCAGTAAAATGTGTGCCGCTCATTCCCACTTGAGATAGGGGAGGGCTGGACTTGTTTATCAATAATCCATTTACTTTTCTGAGCGCCCGTTAGCCTCCGAAAGCGTTCAACCCCTCCCTGCAAAACCTGGAACATCGCTTCTCCAGGGTCGTCCGCCTCGTCAGCAGTCAGATAAGTTAGTCCAGCAAACCCGATATTTCCTGTTAGCCCAGGCCCAGTAGTAATGGTCTGAGCGCCTGTCATTGAAGGCGAAGAACCAGCTCCTAAAGCATTCCAATCCGCCAAAGTTGGTGCAGCGTATGGCATAAATATTTTTTACGTGGCGAAAATAAGTTGTCTTTTTTACCCTAACAATTTTTTTGAAAGATTGGGGATTTTTCGCTTAAAAATTACTCGTCGTCTTTGAATAAGAAAGCGAGGAAGTTATGCTAAATTAAAAAAGCACTTGAAAAGCGGCCGTAGAACTTCTTCCTAGCAAATCTTAACGCCATAGAAGCGAGACAAAAGTGATAGAGCTGACAAATGGAACAGCATATAAGGTTGATATATGTAGCTCGATATTAACCCTAGTATATCAAGGCACTGTATTCGATCCAGTATCAGAAAGGATTAAGTTAAAATTCCAGGCGAATGGAGTAATATCCTTCATAGAGTCAAATAGGATATCAAAGATAGAGGCTGCTTAATATGTCATGTCAAAACAATCCTCACGTACCCAGGAAAGGGAAGAAACATAACAGATTCTATCCTGGTACTTATTACAATCTGGCGGGAAGCAATAGAGACCCGCCTATTTGTATCCCTATCAAAGCCTATTGCGCGAAATACTTTCTATCACGCTCTCAAGTGATTCGAGCAGTCAAGGCGAAATATCTTTGCGCTGTATCTTTTAAGAAAGCGCTGTACGTAGAAGATAAGCCCATAGCACACCTATCTTGTTGATATGCCAGTACAACCAACTCTCGCGCAATTCTTCGGTGCTAATGCCACCGAAACAGCTACGGAACTAACGGTGGTGAAGGCAGACTTAGTGTCAGCAACGACACCAGCCGCGTTTAATTACACGCCGACTTCAACGACAGACACGGCGGAAAAGAATGCTTTAGCATTACTCCATAGATGGAGATTAAATCAAGATACTTCTGCTGATGCTCAATTCAAAGTATCAGAGTGGCAACCTAGCTTGGTGCAAATCAATAGTAAATGGTACACCCGCTATAGGGCAACGATAGATATCACTGTTGAGCAAGCAACAACACAGCCTAATCCTAATGACGTTTAAGGAGATAAGGAGATAATAGTATGGCAGTTGAACCATCTTTAGCGGCACTACTTGGTGCCGGTGCAACGCAGACAGCTACAGAGATAGTAATACCAAAGGTGGGGTTGCAAAGTGCTAGTGCTGCATATCAATTCACGCCCGCAGCCGACAATAGAGCAGAGCAATTGTTTTTGGCCATCTTACTTAGAGCGAAAGCTGGTCAAGATACATCAGAAGATTCACAGATGCGAATCAGTGAACCTCAATTTTCGTTGGTAAATGTACCGAAACCCGGAGATCCAGAGTACGTGAAAATCCGATATCAATACACAGTACAGATAGATATAGACGGAATCACGAAAGAACCATCACCAGATGGAATTTAGGAGTAAAAATGCCAAATATTATTGAAGGGATTCAAAACAGAGCTAATCGCATAATAGATGCAGCGAAAAACACTAGCGTTGATATCGATATAAATCCATTTAACGATTCAAAAATTGGAGCAACAGTCCGTAGCGGTAGAAACGCGCTAAATATAGGGATAGGAGTAGATGCTGGGCAAGGGGCTGGTGAAGCAGACAAGCTAGGACAAATAGGGATTGAAGCAAACATCTCAAGAGATGGTGTTGGATCGGTAGGTATTGGGGTAGGAATTGGAGGCAAGAGCGGACTACTCCCCGACCCCGAAATAAACATAAAAAATGCAGAGGGAAGAGCAATAATAACCTCTAGCCTAGAAACCCTGGCAATTGAATCGGGACAGTCACTCTTGGAAGGCGGTGTTGCGGCAATAAAATCCGACTTAGAAGCAATTAGACTAAGAAAAATATTGGCTGAGATGGAGGCTAACTCCAGACAAGGACAATCGAGAACGAAACAAACACCTCAAAACAACAGTCAAAAAACTCCGCAAAACACTAGCCAACAAAAACCTCAGAATAACAGTCAAAGAACTCCGCAGAATACTGGTCAACAAAAACCTCAGAATAATAGTCAAAGAACTCCGCAGTTACCAAGTGCTCAGGGTAGAACAATTCCTCAATTCGGAACCCCACAACAAACAATAGCGCCAACAGGACGAATACCTTCAGAACTTACCCCAAGGAGAGAAGCGACACAACAACCATTTACTATTCCCACAGATATACCAAAAACAAATACACGACTACCTAGAAAACCACAGATAGGAGGTAACACAACGCAACAGAATAGTGGAACAAATCAACGCAATGGTGGTATCACTCTAGGTAATGCACCGCGACAAAATAGTAGCCCAAGTCAACGCAATGGAGGCATTTCTTTCGGAGGCAATGGAGCGCCGCAACAGGATAGCAGGGTAAATCAACGCAATAGTGGTCGCACCATAGTATCTCCTGAAGAACTAGAGGATATTAGCGCTAATAACCCCAATAATAAACCTAGAATCGTTCAGCCACAACAAAACTCGGAACCGCGATCGGCGTATCGATTATTAAGCGCCCGCGAAAAACAATTGTTTGATTGTATTCAAAATGGTGGGGGTGATGCTTGCAATAAAAAGTATGGGGAAAGTGCACAGCCATCGAGCAACAACAATAACGATGAAGGCTTCTCTCTGTCGCTAGGAGATCCTTATATAGGAATGGGAATTCAAGAATGAGCAATCCCTTGCCAACTAGGAGGAAAACTATTGCCAAGAAATTCACGAAAGACGAGCAATCTCATGTTCTTTTCAAACCCGGAGAATTCGATTACTCCAGCGGAGGATATAATACGCCATTAAAGTACGACGGAGAGATACTATCCCTTAGAATGAAAGCCAATATATATTCGCTGCCGACACTAACAATCCCAGACACATCAGATATTGTTTCGCAAAAGGAATTAGATTTAATAGTAGAAAACATTAAAGGATGGAGCAAGATAGGTTTTGGACTGTTTTACAAAGCTCCTGACGGCTCCGAGTATTCTATAGGAGAAGTCTCCATATATCCAATCCAACCATTTTATCAAGCTAGTTTGTCAGAGTTACTATCCGACCTAACAAGACATCCAATACAGCATGATTGGAGCTTAATTGGTCGAATTATTAATTATGGGTATGGGATATTAAAGGGAAGCAACACTTCTGCAAGTGGCACACCATTGCCGGATGACGAGGTGATTATTCATGGGGCAGCGATGGAAGTTGGCGAGTATTTAACAAATCTTGATTGCCAACCATTCACCTTATTAAGCTAGAAACTATGGTGAAACTAAGAGGTATTGGAAAAGCGGCTAAATCAGGACTAGATATATTGAATGATGCAATAAAAAATCGTCTAGGTGTTGGCGGGCCACCAGCATCACGAAGTATAACAAGAGATACTATCGACTTAAAAAAGACACCCCCAAAAACTGAGCTACAAACTTTACAGGAAAATAGCAACACTTTCACTCCAGCAAATAAAGGAGGGAAAGGCAGAGGAATAGGGAATATCCCTTTAGAAAAACCCGACATTCGTCGTCGGCCACAAATTCAAGATAAACCAGAGAACGTAAGAAATCCAAATTTCCCCCCAAAGAAAACACCTATACTTCCGCTAGTTCCACCTTTAATTCCACTAATTCCACCAAAGCCTAAAACGGAACCCGTTGACGATAGCAAAATACCGTTCCCGCCAACACCGCCAGAACCTTCTCCCATATCTCCAAGACCACAACCCAAACCGAGAGATCCGCGAATTCCACCAGAGCCACAAAACGAAGGGCCATGTACAACGGTAATTCCCGGTATACCTCCGGGAACTATCGTGCCATTAGGCGAAAGAAGGATTTGGCGATTAACTTGGAGCGACGGTTCTCCACGAGAAATACCATATACTCTCCCCAATCCGACAGCTTCAAATGGCATCGGATGGAACTACATCATTTATGTCAGAGATCCAGCGAATGGATTCACCGGATGGGCCGGCTGGGGGTGGTATGCAGCAGCCAGTCCCGGCACACCAGATAGGATAGTCGAGATTCCTTGTCCTCCCCCTGGAGTCGATCCTCCAGAACCTCCAGATAAACTAGAAGAGTGTCCTGAAGATATGAGCGGATGTGATTGTCAAACTGTTTATCAAATAGTTCAGAGTCTACTTGCAAAATATTCCGCAGAGACTCAAAATCACGTAACCGAATCGTCAGAGATAGGGATGGAGTTTGTAAATGAATCCCACGATTTTACCCGAAATGTGATAACAACTTCTAAAGAGGAAATAATTGACTCCTTAAAAGTTTGTTGTGACGACTTGTCTATAAAAATAGATAACATAAAAGCTCCAGAAATAAAGCAGTTTGACGAAGAAGCTTTCAAAAAATGGATTATCACGCTACTGGCAGATTTCGGCAAGCGCACGTTAAGTTACATAGAGAAACTATTCAAGCAGCAAACCTACTTCTTAGAAGATAGGATGATCAACTATCATCAGCAAACGACAAATTTACTAAGCGATATAACAAACATTCTAGGCGACATACAATTACAGGTTGACTTGCTAATCCAGTTTCAGCAAGAAGTCACAAACTATTTTGAATCTGTACTAGACGACTTAGCAACGATCAGACAGTTAATAATTGAGTGCTGTCAAAATATAGAGAGCATCGATTTTTCGGAAATATTGGAGCTAATAGACACGACTTCAACAAGATTAACTCAAGAATTGTCAACCACAATAACGAATACTTCCGGCATAGTTATCGCAAGCCTAGCCAATCAAATTTTAGTGTCGGGCAATAATACAGTTGTCGAGTTAGGCAATGCGATCGCCAATATCCAAAATATATTAAGCAACAATTTTGAAAAGCGAACTCAGATTAATAGACAAAATCTAAAAATTGTCTACGACTTACTGTTAGAAATATATAAATGCTGTAGAGAGAGCGGAACAAAATTAGATTGCTGCGAAGATATTAAGGGAGTCCTGAGCTTTAGCTTGTGCGACACAGAAGATACAGTAGATCCAGCAAGCGAGATAGCTGAAGATGTAGCTAGCCAAGTCACAGGTAGCTTAGTAAATTTAGTATCAAGCCTCATCCCAGGGAACATCGACGATGCAGTGTTAGGAGCGCTAGAAGGAACTATTCAAAAGATAGTAAAAGGATTTGTTGCGGTCAAAATCAAACCGTATGTTAACACGACTCAAAACGCCAGACAAATATCTTATTCCGGCTACGCATTTAAAGGTATCGAATCTCAGATTAACGCTCTATCACAACAATTAGATTTAGCAGTCAAGGAAATCTGTAGTAAAAGTGTAGAATGTCCCGATGAGGAGCAATACATTTTTTCCGGTTCGCTAGAATTTGCGACTTGTGATGAAAATGCGCCAGAGATATCAATTTGGGACACATTGGTCATAACAACATCCAACTTTATTGTTAGTCGAATCGCTTCCGAATTAGTCTCGAAACTGTTTCCCTTTCTTAAAGCCGATTTCGATGATAAAACACTTGACGCTATTATCGGGAACCTAGAAGATACGATAAAAAATGAATTAAAAAGCTTATTCTACAGATTTCTGCCGTTACCTCAAAATGAAAGAGTCAAACCTTATCATGGCTACAATTTCGAGGGAATAGAAAAGATGATTTTGGCATTATCTGACCAAATCAATTATGTAACAGAGCAGCTATGCGGAAAAATGGCGGCCTCTGTACCAGTTACGCCATCAGCACCAGTGATTACCAAGATAGTATTACCAACAGACTCACAAATCGATGGTTTGACTAATTTTCAATGTGAAGACTACGAAGGGCCGTTGGCATTTCCCTATCAAGGGAGTGGGATACAGGGATTGTCCTCTCAGTTAGTGGCGATAGAAAACGGAATGAACGTTATATTAAAACAAGTTTGTTCTGTCAAAAAAGAAGTAAGCTCAGATAATGTTAACGGAGCGTACAGTTTCAAATGCGGCAATGATGTAAAAAGCTTCACTTATAGCGGCAAGGGAATAGTCGGACTATCAGCACAATTAGCAGCTTTGGCGCAAGGAGTAAACGCCGTACTATCTAAAGTCTGCGACTCGGACAGTGATATCAACAGAAATATCAATGATACCCGCAATCAAATAATTGAGGTATCCAATAATAACAACCAAACCATCAATCAAAATATCGACAACACGCGCTCTCAAATAATCAACAATGATAATGAGAACGAGCAAGAAATCAACCAAAACATACAAAATATCAGCAATAGCATAAGCAACATACAAAACACAATTAACAATATTAACAACACCATCAGCAATCCTCTAGCAGACCCAAACAATGAAAGTCCAAACAATGATGAATACGTAAATGGGCAAATCCGATTAATCTGCAATGGCACTCCAATGAGCTACCCTTACAGCGGGGTCGGATTGGAGGGGATATCAAATGGCATAGAAGCGATGGGAAACGCATTGCAAATGGTCTTAGATCGAGTTTGCAAGCCAGACGATTTTATTGCAGGAGAGTTATTGATTGAATGCGACAATTACCCCTACTCTTTTTCTTATTCGGGAAGCGGATTTGATGCAATAATTTCCTCTGTAGAGGCTTTGAATCAAGTAATGCAGGTTGTACTAAATCAAGTCTGTGGCAAAATTGGGACAAATATAGAATTCATTGACGATACCATAGAGCTAACCTGCGACAATGAAACTACAACATACAACTATTACGGTATCGGAACAGTAGGCATTACACAAGGAATTAACGCATTAGCTAAAGCGATTCAATTAGTGCTAAATAGGGTGTGCGTATTGCCAACCATAGAAGATTGTAGTCAAGCAACTATAGAGCAAATATCACAAATAACTCAAGAAATAAATCAGTCGTTCAGCGAAAAAATTGAAAACACAATTGACGAACAAACCTCTAACATAAAAGAGACTATAACAGAGACGATTTCAAACGTAGCGGAAACGATTTCTGAAATCACGAATATATCACAAGCTATCTCGGAAAACTTAAATTACAACAGCACAATCCAAACAATCTTACAAAACCAGTTGGGTAATATCGTATTAACGCTTAACAATTACCTGGAGGATTACAGCGAAAATACAACGAACACTAACTCGGTTTTAAGTCAAATAAATGGTATCATCACAAATATATTAAATAGCGTATCCGTAGAAATAGCAAATACGCACAGTATTGATTGTGATATTGAAATAGGGAAGCAAGTAAAACCCAAACCGCTCTATGTCACTAACGGTGCAGGACTATATATTGTCGATCCAGTAGAGAATCTAGTAAAAGAAGTTGTAAGGAGTTATCTAAACCCGCAGAACGTCCCCTTTTCTGGGTTTTTACCAAATAGCTTACTAATAGGAATTCCAGCAAACAATATAGTACCAAACACTCTATTGTCAGGATTTCCTGGATACTCAGCAATCTACAGCGCAAATGGATTAGCCGCAAATCAATTATTAGAATTGATAGAGCCGGCAGCCAGCGTAATTCAATTTGATGGACTGACCTTTAACAATGAAGAAAAAATATATTTAGCTCGTTCAACCCCAGACAGACAAACTCAATATTTCAAGGTCATGCCGGACACGGGGGACATTGAATTAATTGCCGAATCACCCAACGATCTCACCGAAGGAGTTGGGGCGATGACTAAAACTTTTGTGGGACAAACAGACAAAGAAGATCCGAAAGTTGAATACACCTACTCGCTAGGAGTTAGTAACACGCGAGAAGATTTCAAACTGCTTCGACTAAACGAACTTGATTTCAGTAGCCTGGAGATAGTATTACCGCAAGAAATTAACGCTCTATTAAAAAGCGATCCATACACTTCAGGGCTGCCTGGTTCTCGTCAGGACTATGTGCTTTCCATAACTTTTGACAGAGACAATAACCTATACATTTCATCGGCTCAATACGATGAGGATGCACTTGGTGGATATATAAAGAAGCGGCGGCTAACTAGAATCACAAATAGCGGAGTAGGCAATATTTCAATTATCAAGGATTATCCGGCGATTCGTTCCACAGAACCGGCGCAAATCAACGAGATTGACGAGGGAGTGATTTTTGATGTTTTATCCTTTGATGCCCTAAATCAGTTATGGGGTTTAGATGTAAGCAGTGTAAATAGTCCGATCCTGTACAAAATAGAGAATTGTACCGGAGAGATATTAAGCGCAACAAGTCCGGTTGGCGAGACTGGGACTGAGCATATTTTACTAAAAGGTAATTACTATAATTTTCAGTTTGCCCCTAACAATCCAGAGAAAAAATTACACTGCCTATGTGATGGTGATTTCAAGCCGGAATTAGAAATCACCTATCAGCAATCGCAACCACAAGAGTACAGTTATAGCGGAGTTGGACTAAAAGCTCTAGCGCAACAAGTGGATCAGGTGTTTCCCATCCTCCAGCAAGTAGTAGATAAACTGTGCCACCCAGTCAAAGATGAAGAGTATGAGAAAGAGTGCTTGATAGTTCAATGTGGCAATGGATACCTAGATGAGAGCGTCCATGAAATTATTAGATATGAAGGGTCAGGATTAAAACTCTTATCCTCAAAGCTAGATGCAGTAATAAAACAGAATCAGTTTTTACTTAACACCACTTGCCAGCCATCAGAAGAACAGGGATGTGTCGTATTGCTGCCTGACGAGCGATACGCCGAATTTACAGTAACAAAACAGTTGGTGCTAACCTTTGGTGAGAATTACCCAAAACAGACAGGTAGTTTGTGGCACGTTAATATCCCAATGCCCATAGATAATCTAGATTGGTGCGAACATTTCGAGAATATATCTATGCGGAAAGGGAGTGTAAATGGTCGCTTATACTGGGAAAATAGTAAGATTTATACAGGCAGCTATTTTGAATCGGAAGAAGAAGCGAGAAGAGTTTTAGCTCTACTCGCAGCGCTATCAACCTCCACTCCCCGGCAGAATAATGGGAGCCTAGACCCTCGGATCACGAAGGGGGCGAAAACTAAGAGAATCCCGCAAAATAGAGTGACAAGGTGTGTCAAAGCAGTTGTTAGCGATATAAATCCACTAACAGGGGAACCGACAGGTGTGCAATGCTATAAACCCCCTAGAGGAGGATGTTAAAATGGTTTTTTCTCCTAACGACTGTCATGGATTAAAACGATTACTTGGTGGGTCTGGAGGCTCAGGAGGTTCTAGCGGCGGCTCTTCTTCAGGTTCGGATATTATGTTTGTGCCGAAAGGCACTAATCAGCAATTACTAGAAGTTACAGAGGTAGGGATGACGATAGCAGCAGCAACAGCATCCCCAGTAGCAAGAATGCTAACGATACTCAACGAAAGCGTAGAAAAAACAACTGTATTTATTAGTGTGGGGAGTCCTGCTTCTTTGGGGAACTACCTATATCCGCTACGTCAACATCTGATCTTAGAAGAGATACTAGATGGAGGAGAAATCTGGAGCGCGATTACTCAATCAGGAGAAATCGGCATATTAAGAGTCTCTATCACACCATTAGTAAAAATATTTTAGATCCATGATTTATGTTCCCAGAGGCACTATCCAACAAGTAATAACCGTCAGTGACTCAGCGACTATCCTTGCCCCAGAAACAGCAATAGCAACAGCAAGAATGCTAACTATATTAAACGAGAGTTCGGAGAACACAACTATATTCATCAGCAAGGGGACTCCGGCATCTTTAGGAAATTACACTTATCCTCTACACCAATTTTTGATACTACAGAATGTGCTAGACGGAGGGGAGAATTGGAGTGCGGTATGTCGTCCCGGAGAATCGGGCACAATTAGAATAGCGATTGCACCATTGGTGAGAATCTCTTAAAATACAACTATCAGGAGAATCTACAGCATCAAAATTCCACAATTTCGGAAAAATAGAGAATACTGATATGGCAAAAGAGCTTTACGTAGGGATTTTCGAGAAAGATGCCAGCGGCAAGAAAACAGAAATAGATGTAGCTGACTGGGAAAAGCTAGAGGATGCTAACTGGATTTCCGCTGCACAGATATTCGGATCGCTCCCACAACAAATGGTACTTATGCGACCAAAAGCTGAAATGCTAAGTCCCGAAGGTATGACGATTGCGATCGCGGATAAAAGAAATAAAAGATGGAGTAACATCACTTTCGACCAATGGTTTGTAGCCGAATGCCTAAAGAGAGATTTCTTAGAGAGGCTGAATCTAGATCCAAAAGCAGCGGAGGTTAAAATCAGTGGATGGCTCGACTGGATCTCACAAAAGGATCTGCGAAACATTAAATTGAAAGTTGATGAGGAGATAGCCAAATTACAGAGGGAATATGTCAAAGTTTATGGCTCTCCACTTCCAAAAGATGAGGCGATAAAAACTCTAAAAGTCGCTCAGCCCACATTAATGCGGGATTTTCAGGCAATAGCCTAATAGCCTAGAAAAAGCTCCCGTGCGTACCATCAGGGTTAAGCAAAACCTGCTTAACCCTATCGATTAAAGATGATTGCTGTAAAAGGCCCACGCCATCGGCAGCGGGAGGAATAGGAAGAGACGGAATAGCCTCTCCCATTGACCGAATATAGGCCCAAACTTCTACGGCTTCAGCCCCAGTCAATTTAAGCTCAAGGATGTCGGAACCAGAGCGCTGAAGGCAAAGTGTAAGTTTGGGTGTCTCCCAGGTAGAGGTAATGGAATTATAGGAAGTCCTCTCAAATTTCGCTTGAACCACGTCATCAAGGACTATCAAGCGATCGCCACTTGTAACTATTTCTCCCTTCATATCTTCACCAGCGAGAGTTTACGTTCACCCCCCTTATCGTTGTACACGGGACGCAAGCCTTGGAAGCAAATAACCGAAACAGGAATAGTTTGAATAACACTCTCATCAAGATCGATACTCTGAGAGAAGCTTGAACGGATATCCTCAATAGTCCTAGCTGAATAATACTGGCCTCCGTACCAGCACCCCCACTGTCGCCCTGGAGCTTCAGGAGTTCGCTTCGGTCTCGCCTGCCAATGTAGCAGAGAGAAACCTTTTTGAGAAATTGATGGATGAATAGCCGAAACTAGCGGCTCAAAATCGATATCTAAAGCAATTGACGGAATTGAAGGCCATAATATACGAAACCTATAATCATCCTTCTTGATAATATCTGGATTCTCAATAACTATCACGCTAACCTACTCCTATTATTTGAAAATGACAGCTCCAACTAGGGAAAAGCCATAAAGCCAATTCAAAGGATCTAATATCAGGAGGAATAATAATTATCTCCTTGGTATCGATCGCAGTCAATCCCGGCACAATTAGCCAGGAACTATCCAAGTAAATGCACAGCCGACAAGCAATTTCGATGTATTGACCAAACTCAAGATAACTACCCGGCAGCAGCTCGGATCGAGCATAGATTAGATGCTTTCCACTAAATGAATTAGAGCATACGGGTTCAGTACCTAACAACCCTTCAAATAGTGTTTCTTCACCCATCTAAGTCTTCACCGTAATATTCAGCGCACACAACATTTTTCAGTAGTGGGTTGACTAATAGAGAATTAGATAGCCAAGCATATATTTCCTTAATCTGCTGTTTGAATTCCTGAGATGAAGGATGAAAAGGGACAACCACCTTATATTCTCCAATGCCTGATTGATTACGGGGGATAGAAAGAGTTATCTTGACATATCTTGTAGCCCTCTCAAGTGCGATAGGAGGCGCTACACCTCGCACTATAGCCCTCTGAATCAGCGAATCTGTAACGGGCGTTAAGATGTTTCCTTCAGCGTCCACAGTTGTTCTCAGAACAACTTCAGTATCTCGAAAATCATCCTGTGTATATCTCAGCCTAATATCAATCCCCCGTTTTGTCGAAGGAGAGATGCCATCAGAGAACATTAGAATCCCCCATTAAATCGAGGCAGCATTAATCGCTCCAATATAGAGGTAGGAGAGCTACTACCGCAAAGATCGCGACCGGCAATCAGCTTTAATATGGGGTTTCCCACGAACTCCCCATGAGATTTTATGTTAACAAAATTAAAGCTTCGCATTTGTATCCAGAAAGTTGCCCAATCGGGAGAGCCTGGTCTAAAAGGATACTCCATTTTAGCACGATAAGCAGGCTTGTTTTTACTGTCTAGCACTTCAAAACTTGCCCATCGGGGTTTCACCGACTTAGGCAAATCGCAGGGGCGAACGTCATCTTCTCCATTGGCAATTACTTGATTCTGAAGTATAGTAGGAATTAGCTCTGAGAGGCTTCGAGAATCTTCGGCATCATCATAGTTTTCAAGAATGCTGATTTTCAAGTAAGGAAAATAGAATTGAAGCCCATAATCAGTTTCGTATTTGCGAAGTAACAGCAATTCTTCCATAAATATTAAGGATAGCGATGATTTTCAACCTAAATCCAAACAGTCAAGTAGATATAAAAGAAGATACACGCGGAGCAAAAACTACAACGACTGTAAGCGCGACATCGACTGTATCTGTAGCGTTAGCTGCTAATGAGAATAGAGCTAATTATAGTATTTACAATGCGGGGCCTGCGACCGTTTTTTTAAGGGAAGGGGCGGTAGTAACTTCCACCTTATACGATGTACAAATTCCTTCGGGGTTTTACTGGAAGGAGGATTTTGGCGGAGCCGCTAGGTATCTGGGAGCAGTTAGTGTGATTACGGCATCGGGTACGGCCTCGCTTCAAGTTTCCGAGGGGGCGCTGCTGTAATGGGGGAATTAATAAATCTGAATCCCCAAGGGGGGATTCCTGATGAAATCGCACGGGATACAGAAGTTGCCAGTGCGATCGCGACTCATTTGGCGACCACCGACCCTCACCCCGGATACCTGACACAAACTGAAGGGGATGGACGATACAGGCAAACTGCAACACCTCTAACTGATGCTGATATCCCAACTGCGATCGCACGGGATGCCGAAGTAACAGCAGCTATAAATGCTCACCTCGCAGCGGCAGACCCTCACCCCGGATACTTAACACAAACCGAAGGGGATGGACGCTATCGCCAAGTCGCATTGACAAACAATGCTGACTTAATTGATGGAATCGATTCTAGCCAAATCGTCTTCGGAGACGATTGGAGCAAAACTGTGGGGACAAATATTGATAACGTTTTCAGCAGCGGCAAAGCCTCCGGCTTCTTCGATGGTTATAGCGGTGGCACATATCCTGGTGGAATCACCCATTTGAACGGATTTCAATCCAGACACAGAAATAACAGCAACATTTGGGGAATGCAAGCTGGCTGTCAACATAATGTTCCAAATGAATTCTATTTCCGAACTATCTCATCAGGCGTTTGGAACCCTTGGCGACGGATTTGGAACGATGGAAATTTCGATCCAACATTTCACGCGCAAAACTTCAACGGAACTACCGCGAAATCTATCGGATATAGCGGGGGTACTTTTTTTTCAGAATCGGGAAACTCCGGCTACGAAGTACGAGGTAGAGATAGCTCGTCGGCCGCGTATATCTCCTTCCACCGACCAGGGGCTTTCGCTTGCCACCTAGGGCTTGATACGGACAACCAACTGAAAATAGGGGGCTGGTCTTTCGGCGGGGCTGCCTATAAACTTTGGCACGAAGGAAACTTTAACGCACAAAACGCACCGGGCGGAATTTATGGGAGCCTCCAAATCTTGGGGGGGCAGCTTGGATATGCAGGTATAAATTTCTCAGGGGCTCTCAACAACCCCAGCCTCATGCTTAGTCTGTCAGGGAATATCAGTGGGCTTTACAACCCAACCTACGGATGGAATTGGCAATATACAGAAGGAGCCTTCTATATAAGAAGCCCGAATGGAGCGTCCGAGGGCACTTATTTGGGGTTGTCCAAAAGTGTTGGTGGATTGCCGGGATATTACCCACAGCGATACCCGACAGTGAAGACCGACTTCCCGTACCTTTACTTCTCTGCGGGAGGAGCGTACTCCTCTCATATCGATCAAAATGGCGTATATAGCGCCATCTCGGATTACAACAAGAAAACTAATATAAGGGAATTAGACTATCAAGAAACCTTGGAGAGAATCAAGTATTTACCCGTTTGTGAATACAGTTTCATTGACTCCGATCCTAGAGTGAAAAGTGTCAACACTTTTGCTCAAGCTTTTTGGCTAGCTTTCAGGTTAGGAGGGGATTTGGAAATATTGGAAGATTCTTCCCCAACACAACCGAATAAGATGATCGCGACTTCCGACGTAGCTGGAATTTGCTTAGCGGGGATCAAGGCTCTTCTTGAGCGGGTGGAAAAATTAGAATTATCCCTACTCAATCTCAGCGAAAAAGAATAAACGTCTACTACACCGATAACCCCATGAATTCTGAAGGGGGCATCGCGAATTCATTGAGTTTTTGAATAGCGAGCCGTTACGTCGCTAATCATCAGTTCATTTTCACCACCACACTTATCCCCGGAGATGCTCTTTGATTTATAAGTCAGCCCTCATCGTCCTGACAAGCAAAAATAAAATTGAAAGAGTTACTTGAGAGATTTTACCCTCACTTCAGCATCTCAAACAAGTAACAAAATGATAGAGAAAAACAAGGTATATCTAGGAGATTGCCTAGAAGTAATGAAAGGAATAGAGGAAAGGAGTATAGACCTGATTCTATGCGACCTACCCTATGGAATAACAAATTGTAAATGGGATACTCTAATCAGATTTGATAAGCTCTGGGAGCAATACAATAAGATCATTAAAGATACGGGAGTCATAGCTCTATTTGGAATAGAACCTTTCAGTAGTTATCTCAGATTAAGCAATAAAGAATTTTATAAGTATGACTGGGTTTGGGAAAAAACAGGCGCTCATGGGTTTTACAATGCCAAAAACAGACCTTTAACAGCCCATGAGAATATCTCAATATTTAGTAAAGGCGCAATAACGCATAAAACGAGAACTAAGAGAAGAAGCGTGTACAATCCTCAAATGGAGAGAGGAAAGCCATATAGAAAGACTAAGCGCAAAGTACACGCAGGAGAATCTTACTTTTACCAGAAAGTTACAAGGTGCAACCTTGAGTATGTAGGCACTACCATAAACAATGATGGATCGAGATATCCCAGAAGTGTAATAAAA
The DNA here is from genome assembly GCF_028330895.1 of Kamptonema animale CS-326. Taxonomy (NCBI): domain Bacteria; kingdom Bacillati; phylum Cyanobacteriota; class Cyanophyceae; order Oscillatoriales; family Microcoleaceae; genus Kamptonema; species Kamptonema animale. Next base: position 24,501 of record NZ_JAQMUA010000454.1, read on the forward strand.
TTCTCTAATTATAATGTGGGAGGGATTCACCCCACACAAAAGCCGCTAGCGTTAATAGAATATCTGATAAGAACGTATAGCGATGAAGGTGAGTTAATATTAGACAATTGTGCTGGCTCATTCACTACAGCAGTAGCTTGCGATAATCTTAAAAGGAACTGGATTGGGATAGAGAAAGAAAAAACATACTGCTATCTAGGGTTGGAAAGAATAAATAAAAATAGAAATTTGCTAAACTTGGATGCAGTAGAATTGGCGATTGAGCAATCTATTTCGCGTGTAAAAAATTAGCCTATAGACGTGAGTTCGATGCTTTCATTGAAGAATTATCAACTGAACAAATAGCATCTCTTGTAGGATGGGATTACATTCGAGCGGCACTATCTACTGTCGCATAACTTTAGAGAAATGGTATAAGATTGTTACGCGGGGATTTTTACCGAATGATATGGTTGAATGAGAATTTCAGCGGGAATCCCTAGTTCTTGATTCAACTTCCGAATCATATCTAATGTTAATGGATGTTTCCGAGATAAAACCTCAGACACCGTAGCTTGACTACCGAGACAGGACTCTAAATCGCGATGAGAGTATTCGCGGGTTTCCATGTAATAATAAATCGCTTCGATGGGATCGGGAATTGCGATCGGAATGTGTTTTTTTTCATAGGCTTCTACTAAAGTGCTGAGAACATCTAATCGATCGTACTCTGGAGTGTTTGCGGCTGCATTAAATAGTAACTCGATCTCTTTAAGGGCTTCCTGATAGTCGGTTTCATTTCTAATTGGGCGCAATTCCATATATTCACCTCTGTTTAGACTATTTCTGCATCTACTTTGTCATACTCGGCATGAGTGCCAATAAATCGGATGAAAATAATACACAGTGGAATCGTTTCCTTAGCTATCATTCTGCTCAGATACCAATTTATCATGGTTTTCACTTAGTACATCTTCGCTGATTCTAGGAGTGCTTAATGCCTGGAGTAAATTTTCGCTGGCTATAGCAGTGCCAAATGCTTTGATTGCTGCTTCGTGGATTCTAGGAGTGCTTAATGCCTGGAGTAAATTTTCGCTGGCTATAGCAGTGCCCAATGCTTTGATTGTTGCTTCGTAGATTCTAGAAGTGCTTAATGTCGGGAGTAAATTTTCGCTGGCTATAGCAGTGCCCAATGCTTTGATTGCTGCTTCGCTGATTCTAGCAGTGCTTAATGCCTGGAATGCAGCTTCACCAATTCTAGGAATTTGAATCTGTCGAAGTACCTCCGAAAATTCTTCATAAGATTGTTCTTCAGCCGCTTCGGCCTTAGCAACAATATTCGCTTCCTCGATTGATCTTGGACTGATATCAATTTCCAATTTGTCTTTGGCTATTGCAAGGAAGTCCTGAGTTTGATACATCCAGAATGGTTGGTTAACTTGCTCTTTAAATTCACGCCTTAACTCAAAATGGGGAGAAGCTATTTCACCTTTTTTCTTATTATTAGTCCACCAATCCTTTTTCTTGTCATCAGTTACGAAAACTATTGAAGAAGATTTTTCCTTGGCAAACTCTAGTATCTGTTTCCAAAGTATAAAGTCACCATATTGCCCTTCATCTGCTTTACCTTTATCCTCAAATCCTGGAGGTTTTTTCTGTTTATATCTTTCTTCACCTTCCTTGTAAAGTTTCTGTAACGTTTCTATGCTATAAGGCTCACCTACTTTTCCATCAAATAGTGTAAAAAGTTTTTCCAATATGTAGTCTTCTTCCGAGTTCAGCACGGAATGAGTTTTAGCAATCTCTTCTATTTTGTCTTTAAAGCATTTCTCAACCTCTTCAATAGCAGCCGTATAAGCATCCTGTTGATCAAATAGGAATGCCACTTCAGTCTTTACAATCCTTCCTGTTTGAGCAATCAATCCCTTAAGGCGATCAAATTTGAGTTCAGCATCTTTCCATTGTTTAATATCGCTTAGAGCTTTCTTGAAAGACTTCGCTTCTGAATCAATAATTCCTTCTCTATTATTCAGAAATTCACTAGCTACTTGATAGGGCAACCATATTCTTGATTGAAGATGGTCAAGTATATTTAAATAATCTTTCGCTGTCGAGTGCGAGACTCGATATAAATCACAGAGAAAATTGGTATCAAAGACAAAAATAGCAGTCTCCCAGAGGTTTGTTAAATCCTTTTCTGATGGCTGTAATCTCCAGGAGAATAAATTTCTCATGTTCTTATTTTTACTCTAAAGAATTGGATTGATAAACATATAGTATCATTATTTGGCATGAAACCTGCACTTAAGATTGTTACGCGGGGATTTTTGCCGATTTATATAGTTCGACGATCAACCAACAGCCTCACTTGAGCTAAGGCTTCATCCCCCGGAATTGCTTGCACAGTAACGCTTCGGATCTCGTTACGTCGTATATGAGCCTCAGTTGTCCAAGCTGCCTGAATCATTGGGTCGATATCGAATTCTAAACATTCTGCGAGTTTTTCTGCAAAAAGTGCTCTTGATGCACTAGGCAGAGATAAAAGCTCTTCTGTCAGTTGTTCAATTGACCGCATAGCTAGTCGCCAAATCCTTAATTACGATCTTAATGTAACAGATTTTAGATCAATAGAAGGTCATCGATCCGGGGTTGATTTGCTTTGCGATCGCCGCGATCAAACAGATCTGATAAAGTTTACTTGGCTAAAAAGGCACTTGGGGTTCATTAGAAAATTTTGCGTCAAGGTAATGCAAAATTGTTCTTGTCGCGTTTATAACAAGTAGGGCTTCATCTTTATCAACTAGACTCTCGTTCGGATGAGCAACACTTGCCTTGTTTCTAATCGGATTTAGGGCATCCATCACAGTTCCAAATGCTTGAAATATTTTTTTAATATCATCTTGCCTTGCACCTAGATTTTGCAAATTCGGATGGCTTTCACAGAGCAACTTAAAAAGCTTTGCTATCGTGTAATCAGGTTTGTAATCTATGCCCACGTCCGTGCATACCGCTCTCAGATAACCATGTAAGGTAGTGTGAATGCGGTCAACTCCGCTAGTTGCTCCGTTTGCCTTAAGTAATGACTCTGTATCGCTTATAGCACGCTCCACAACAGCAGTAGTAATTTTAGGCGATGGGCTAGATACAGGAGAACCCGACTCCAATCGTCTGACTACTTCGATTAACTCATCTTCTAATAATTTACGTTCTGGAGGACTGTTAGCCATTGCGAATTTGTCTATAACTCCCCGCAGTATTTTTGCCTGAATTTCAGGTGGTGATTCTTTTAGGATCGCAATAAATTTTTCGCGGGTAGTGCCTTTGTATTGGTTTAGATCAATATCAAGGTCGCAATACTCTGGATAAAATTTAGCGTGACTTTGATAACTAAAATCGCCCAAATACCCCTGATATACTCCAATGTAGCGGTCAACTATTTTCATTATCTCAGAACTGGTTAGACCGGACATTACAAAACCCCACACTTTATGATAAACTCGCCTGAATTATAATTATGAGCGTAATGTAACAGATTTTAGACCAATACAAGGTCATTGATCTCGGGTTAATTTGCTTTGCGATCGCGGGCGGCGATCAAACAGTGAGCGACAAACAGTATAAAGCACCTCAATCAGCGATCGCTATGCTCTAATTAATAAAGCATCTGTCCTTTCACCATCGGATAGACATGACCCAAAGCCTCAACCCCACAACATTACCCCCCGCCTTTCCCGATCATACTCAACTACCTGACTCCGACGGCACTTTTGTACATAACTTTCTAGCACATCCCCAGAGTATCCTACTCACCGATTCCCTGGAAACTACACTGCAAACCCTCAACGTGCCGATCGCGCGGAGCAAACTCAACGGGATGCTATTCCCCAACTTCTGGCAATGGGTTTAACTGTAGAGCAAGTGGCTCAAGCGCTGTCGCTGTCGGTGGAAGATGTGCAGAGATTGGGGTAAAGAGAGATTGGGGTAAAGTGCGATCGCATCGAACTCACGTCTATAGATAACTGGAGAGGATTTTACCAGGGAAGATGATTTCGTACAAAATCACATAGCCTATCAGCGAACAGTTGCTAGTGATAGACATTTCTCCCAATACTCCCGCATCTGCTCATGATTCACAGACTTAGGTTGCTCATTCAAATAGGGTTTGAACTGAAGAATCAGCCGCTCCTCTACATCCTGATAATCAGAACAAGGATATATTGCTATGTAGACTGGAATACCTAATGATTCCAATCCTTCAAAATATTCTTGCCTGTCGTGCGACTTGTCGGGAGAATTCCATGAAAGCATCATGTTTTTTGAGCTGCCTATATAATGCAACAGACCATCTTGAGTAAGTACGAAGTAAACGCCTGACCTAGTAGGCAAAAGACGAGTGAAGCTAAAAGGAATTCGCAACCATGACAGAGGATCGCTCAATCTGGGGAGTAGAGAAGAAAGCCTTGAGGAAGAATCCCGCAATCTGTCGAAACGATTAAGAACACCCGCAACTTCAGTCAACCTAGCCATAGTCAGTGCAGAAGACTTACCTATGTAACGCTTACGTAATTTTCCTTGGATTTTTTTGTAAAAATACCAATATCCATTGGGTTCCTTACGGCAGGTAAAACCACCGCAGTCAGCAAATCTAAAAGACCTAGTTGCCGAATCCTCCAACCATTTAAACCATGCCCAAGATCCCACAGCCACTAATTCACCAGAAGTATATCTAATGACTCCACTCTTTACTATTGCCAATCTATTTTTTTTATTACCAATATCAAAGTCTTTCATGTCCACAAATTCACAGAAAAAACAACCTAAAGAAAACAATATTTTTCGAGATTGGTGTGACAGTTAGAGTCTGTCAGGTGTCAGCGTCGAGTGTCGGAGTCGGGTGTCAGATGCCCAGAAAACAGGCATCCAACACAGATTGAGGTAAGATTTACTCGACAGTAAACGTCCAGCTATCACCGTCCTGTGTGACAGTTCCAAGGTCTAATCGCTGAAGTTCTAAAAGCATATTCTTGATAGTTAAAGCATCACCTTTTACAACCCCTGCTCGCTGAATATCTCGCGCTTTAATCGCTCCTTTTCTTCGGCAATATCGGTAAATTTTCGCTAGCTCAGTCGGAATAATTGCAATGCTTATGTTGGGATATTCTCCTCTACAAGCACCCAGTCCGTCCTCACCAGCTCTTTCAATCAACAGACAAGCCGAAGGCTCTGTTAGCTTTGGGAATTGGCGGCAAAGATGAGAAGGAAAAACAATTCCAGATTGCTCCGCCAACCATCTAAGCATTTGCTCAATTTCGAGTTCTGACAATTTAGACGGGGGTGGAATATTCAAAGCACATTGCTCAGAGAGAGGAGATGCCAGCATGGGGGCAGGGTGTTTGATTAATGAAGGAGATAGCTGCCCATCGGAGAAAGATTGTATGCCTGCGATATCACCTGGCAACATCGCAGGTAGACCTTCAACTAAAATAGGAAACCGGCGATTTCCCACCCATCCTATCAAGTCAGCATCCCTGAGTTTCCTGGCGTGAATCGCCGCGAACTCCCCTAATCGAATGTATCGCCAACAATACCTAAGAACGCCCTCTCCCTCCATCTTGAGAGACTTAACATTGTCGGATTGAAGCAAACAAATCAGTCGTATTTTAACTTTCCTCGCCTCCCTGAGCAAGTTTTTCAGCGATTCTACGGCATCAGGAACCTTGCTCAAAGATGTGTTCAATTCATCCAGAACAATGTTAATCATGGGGTAGTCCTCGTCGCCCCGTTCGTAACACTTGTATCGTCTGTCCATCTCGATTTCGAGAGTTTTCATCAACGATGCAAATGAAACCTTACCCGCTTTCCCATCAAACAAGGATTCAAAATTCACGGAATCATCTTTCTCCCAATCACCGTAATTGCGTCCGCCGCAATAAACTGCCGAATAGCCAGGATAATCGCTGGGCTTCCAGTGCGGATGACTAATCAGGGGATAGCCATCTAACACTGGTATTAATCGCTCAGCAGTAAAGCTTTTTCCATCCCCCGTCCCGCCCACAATAGCCAAATGAGGCCACTTATTCGGATCTGAATTAAACAGAGTCCAATCGAAAAACTTTAATCTTTGTGATAGTGCCATACCAGCAGTTTCCGAAATATTGGAATTGAGTAGTTGCCAGTCATAAGGTTCTCCGGTTCCAGTCGGGATGTTAACAGCAGCCGAGGATTGGGAGCCGATATCACTCGTTTGCGGCTGAAGCGGAGCTGTAGGTGCAACGACAGACATAGGCAAAGATGCCTGATTCGGGGGAGAGAATTCGGCGGCGATCGCACCCGCAACCTGCTCGTAAGATCGCCCCTCAACTTCCTCAAGCAAAATATAGAGCCGCTTCAGATTTTCCACGCTGGCTCGGCTGCAAATCGCGACAAAAGCCCCAGCCCCAAGGAAGCCAACCCTCAGCCCCGGCTCGGCGGGGAGAACCCCGGCAGCAATTAGCGCCAAGGCTCCCACGAGATTTCCTGCGAGGCTGCCATTTAGCTTGGCATTATTGTTTTGAAGTTCTCGGAGAATTAGGCTCAAACTTATATCCATAATCCCCAAGCCCCTAAGAACGCGCCAAAAATAACGAGGCTCAAACGATTCCATAGATGACCAGCGATCGCAGAGATTCGCCAGCTAGTTCCATCCCAGCGGATACTTGTGCCAACAATCGCCAGGAAAGAGATGAAAATTGCGATCGCCAAATACCAAAAATCAATTTTTGCAGCCGGGATAGAAAGTGCCAGAAGTCGAAAGGGAATCGCAGGCACAGATATCCAGCAAAGGAACTGGGAAACTGCATCCATAGAAACAATTGATTTCTCCCGCATTTTTTTAACCTCCAAAAGATAGGCGCTTCAATTTCTCAGTTACCCCAGCCTCAATCGCCTTACATTCTGCCGAGGCTACACTCAGCCGAGCACTGTTAACTTTTTGCATGGTTTGCGCTTGCCTCAGTGCGATCGCACCATCAGTCGTTACCGAGTGATTTGCTACTTTTGCGTGGATAAGTTCAGTACCGAGCTTCTTAATCTCAGTATCATGCTTGATCTCTTCCAACTGCTTAGCAAGTTTCTGTTTCTGAAAAAATCGCCTTCTAGCTTTAGCGTCAATCGGCGGGACTGGGACGGGAGGTGAGCCGGGTTCAACCTTCACCAAACCTGAATTATTTGCCAACTTCACTAGATTACTCATCTTGCTTACCTCCAAAAAATTCCTTGACCTTATTCGGCACATTCTCAGTCGCTTCCTTGGCTGCCAAAAATGCTTTAACCTGTGGAGAGGAAGCCACTTCAAAGCCCTTCCAAAAGCCGAAACTATACCAGATTAATCCAGGAAATAGCCCCCAGAAAACAATGTTTTTAAGTAGATTCACTTGATAACCTCCTGCCGTTGCCGGCTAATTTCTCCGAGGCTATAGCAGAAGAGAATTCCCCCTCCCGCTATAGCGATTAATATCAGGACTCCCCAGAATTTGCTCACAGCTTTTTAATTGAAAGAGAGCGATTGAGGCATCGGCGGCATCTCAGGCATGGCAGGCATTTCGGGCATGGCAGGCATCGCCGGGATAGAGTGCGCTGCGGGGGGTAGAGATGGCATTGCCATCGGTGCGCCATTAAGCGCGATTCCCGTGTTATTTCCAGCCGTAATCAGGCGAGAGTTAGAGCTAATTTCTGAGTAGGCTATCGCCCGTTCGGATTGAGCAGAGATTAATTGCTCTAACCGATCAAACTGAGAGAAAACGCTATCTCTGGAGACTAGACGTTCCTGGGACTTGACTACTGAAGCTTTGATTAAAAGCTCTTGCTTGCGGTTATTGGCATCAACACACTTCGCCTCTAATTGTTGCAAATGGTGCTTTAGAATCTCAATATTTTGAGCCTGTTGTTTAGCACTTAATTGCAGTTGATTTGATCGAGAGAAGCATTCGTCTCGATAAGCCGCCGCCTGTCTGGCCTCCGTGTCCTGACCACGTTGGATAAAAGCCATCATGTAGCCGTTATATTGCTGTGTAAGGCTGGAATACTTCTGATATTCAGCTTCGGTCAGTCGATAATTAGCAATTGATTCGGCGACTTGCCGACGCTGAATAACTAGCTCATCATTCATCTCGCGAACTACTTGCTGCAAAGCTAGTGCTGGATCTTCTGCCTTATCCAATAGGCCGTTCAAGTTAGCCGAAATTAGCCGAGAAATCCGAGAAATAAGACTCATTCTTCATTCACCTTGTACGAAACGATTACACCTGCCAAGAAGCCACACAAATGCGCCTCCCAGCTAACACCAGCCGGGACGAATCCCGGCAACATTTCAAAAGCCATCGAAAAGAACCAAGTTGCGGTTAGACCCGTCGCCGCCAAATCTGGCCAGCTTTTAGGGCGGAAGAATCCGCCACTAAGTAGATAACCAAACAATCCATAAATCGCACCGCTAGCACCTACACCGACAGCGGCGGGATTGCCTATAATCCAGTTAGCAAAACCTCCGATTAAGGCGCTACCCCAATAGGCATAGGGGAATTCTTCGGGGTTCTTCAAACAGAGCAATCCAGCTAAGAAAATATAGGCGATGGTGTTCGCCTGGATGTGAGCGAGACTGCCATGAAGGAAAGGGGCGGTAAGGATTCCTACCAATCCGTAGGGATTGCGAGGTTGCAAACCATAGGCGTTTAATCCGCCCCTGAAAAAATGTTCATTTGCTAGAAAAACTACCCACGTCAAAGCAAGGTTTACGGCGGCGTGTTTCATTGGGTTTTCCTCCACTTCTCCTGATGATTGAAGGGCGAAGAAGCGCCTCTAATCCTTGCTTGGGAGATTGAATTCGGAGTCTTTTATGTTGAAAATTAGAGCCAGAAAAGCTCAATGCGATGGTCAAAATCACGATAGAGGCTAAGGCGGCATGACGAGCATTCATAATCTCGATGTCTGAAGTGGAAGGGATGACTCGGCTGCGGGTTGTTGGCGACGATTATTGTTATTTCCGCCGTTATCAACTTCGATGAGTCCCACAGCACCCAGACCAAATAAGACAATAGCAACTCCCAAAAAAAGACCGAATCCTGATGTACCCTGCGTTTTCTGCTCTTGCTGAAATTGAAAACCTGTTTTTAGCGTGTCTTCATTCTTAAAAATACTCACGATTGGTGTCCTCTTGTTGATGAATGTTTGGGTTTGAGATTCCTTGTTCTCCTTCGCTAAAAATTAGCCCCGTGAATACGGAAAGGCAAAGGAGTATTAAGAACAAGCTATTAAGATTGACGCGAGAGGTCGTTTCTTCGACTTCCACAACTATTTTTGTTTTTCTAGTTGTCTTGTCCCAGAGCACATTTAGCGCCCCCTATTGATTGCGGTATGTTGATTTGTCTGAGCAGGAAAGAGCAGAGAAATAAAGTGCTAGTAATTGTTGTCAAGCTAATGCAGATCACTAGGACTGCAACCCAACAATTTAATAGCCAATCGTGTTCTCCTTCGCTACTGGAATGGCGCTTTGACAGTGCAAATACTGCCAAAAGTAGGTCAATGATGTGAGTCATTTAGCCCTCAGAAAAAGCCGGAGAAGGGAGCCGAGAAGTCGTCCGAATCCGCCACTATCCTTTGCCATTTCCGTTGACTGCGCTCTGGAGCTTTTTTGCTCCGTTTCCACCCTCTGTAGTAGCAGGGAGGCTTCTAAAATCGCCTCGAAACACATCCCCAGTTAATTGCAGTTGATTAGGATTGGATGCTGCTAGTGCTTGCCCGATAATTGTGTCGAGGTCGTCGGTGGATTCTTGATAGTCAACATCAATAGCTTCGTCTTGTTTACAAGAGAGGAAATTGATTTTTTGAGCAATTTTTTGAAGCGCATTTTGACGCTTGCTTTGACGCTCTTGATTTTTTGGAGCAACCATCGCAGCGATAACGGCATCGCCAAGCCTGAATTGCAAATCTTGGGCTATTTCGTCGATAATTCCCGATTGTTCTAGGCTCTCCCAAATATCATCTCGCGTGTTCTGTGCTAGTTGACTGCCGTAGCTTGAAGCTGAGGCGGCTCGTTCTTGCTGTAGTTTGACGTGAGAATCAATCAGGTCGCTGTCCGAGAAGTTTGGGTGCTGATATTTGAGGACAGTCAGCCGCGCGATCGCTTGGATTGTAACCTCGCACTCAAACTTGATTAGCAGTTGCCGTGATGCCTCCAAATGGGCAATCGAGATATCGGTTAGCCCCTGCTTTTTAAGCGCTTCTAGTAGTTGCTGCATTTGTGGCTGCACTGTCTGATTCCTCCAAGAATTTAATAAAGTTATCGACACCGTGACCGCATCCCTTCCATTGATTGAAAAGTTCGCAGATCCTTCTTAGTTCCCTGACCTGTTCTTTCCTTAAAGGGAACCGTACCCCGAAACCAAGAAAGCGGCAGAGCTTTGCCCCCTCGACTCTAGTAAGTCCAAGGTCTGAATAAACCTGGATACGTTTCGTCGGAATGTTGTCATGAACTGTTTCCACATTGTGCGTACTTGTACGAGGTTGTATTGAGCTTGTACGAGCTTGTATTAGACTTGTACAAAGTTGTATTGAACTTGTACGAGCTTGTACGAACTTGTACGAACTTGTATGTATTCACGATATCCCTGCTCAAAAAGAAGGGGTACTATTCACCGAATACGTTTTATTCACTGAATAAAACTCGTGTCGAGCAATTTCGAGTAAAAATAGCCAATAAAAAAGGGGCTACCCAGCCCCTTGTATTTAACGATTTATAGATTCATACATCAACCCAAACATCCTGTTAATGAAAGGTTTCGGTTCTCGATAAGCGGGATCTTCTGGCTCTTTTAGATAGTTGTATAGACTGGGGAGAGGAATCTCTGACTCCCTTGCCATCTTATATACTGACCACCCAGTAAGTTGACGAAATTCTTTAGGAGTCAAAGACGGTCTTTTAGTAGTTATAATAGTTGCCATACCCAAACTCTCCGTCGCTGTTGATAAGGGTTGGCCCTGAGTGTTAGACGCACTTCAGGGCATTTTAATTTTTAACAGTCGTTCTGTTTCCAAAATTTTGGAAACAGAACGATACATCACCTTTCCCTAGCCCAACTCCGAAACCGCGCCAGGTGCGTCCAGTCTCGGCTATCGGGCATCGCATTCTTGCCATTGGCGGCAAGGTATCCCCCGATCAGCTCCTCGATGCCTAGCCTGGAAGATTCGCTACTTTCTTCCAGGCTTTCGATTTTCCCAGGCGCGAGTCCATCTCTTCAACCCGTTGGCGTAACTCCAAAACCTCCGCCGTGAGAGCTTCATTACACCGTTGTACATCTTGTTTTACGGCGTACAACGGAAGCGTCGCGTCTGGCACTGAGTCTGGTTGTACGGTGTATAACGGCTGTTGTACGCCGGGGTCGTTGGACAGGGCTAATGCCCCAAGTCTTAGGAGTTCGACAGCTACGGCTGTCTTCCCTTTCCCAGTTGCGGTCATGCGGTCGGCGATGAACTTCCGCAGGTCGTCGGGGCATCGAAATGTAAGCAAGTTGTCGTTTTCAGCCATTTGCCACCTTTCCGTATAACGGCACGTACAACGGTCGGTATAACGTTGCGTACAACGCCGTACAACACGCCGTTATACACCCTGAACTGCCTCCCAGAGACGAAGGTAATCGGCCTTAACCGACTCATCCAGACCGTCCAACTCAGAAGGTAAGGACAGCGCTCGAACCAACTCCTGTACGTCGGCTAAATCCTTAAGTCGCCCTGGAGCGCTCAAGCCAGAGGCTAATTTGAGTTCAATGAGTTTAACTAGCTCAATAACCTTGATGCCATCCCTGTCTACGGAGACAACGGCGGGGTCTGGGAAAATCACGGGCTTCGGTTTGCCGTCGCCGGGATATTCACCGGTGACTATGATTTCGACTGAGACTCCAGTAGCGGTGTCTTTAAACATTTTGGTAGCTCCTGTGAATGCGGGGACGAATCCACGCCCTACAAGAGCGGTGCGGAATGTTTCAAGTCCTTCGGGAGTCAGCAGCAGGTCTACGTCTTGGGTGGTTCGGCTATAACCATGTATGACTAGGGCCATACCGCCGATGACTGCATACTCAATGCCTGCTTTTGAGAGGCTGCGCGAGACGTTCTGTAAGGTTTCGTAGACTTTCCCTTGCTGCATAAAGAATTGGTCGATTTCTCGAAAGATGAGTTGTACTGAGTCGGCCATTTGGTTAAGTCTGTTGTTTTACAGTGTTATACGGCTCGTTATACACCAGGAGATTCCAAAATTTCGGAATGCTTACATCCTCGTAACCCAGCTCAGACCATGCTCCACTAGCAATTGGGTGACTTCGAGCTCGTTGAACACCTGGCGCTGATACCCACATCTTCGGTTCGAGCAAACCTCGAAGCCCTCGTTTGAGAGTTGGGGCTTGAAGCACCCCAACAACTTGTATCCGCAATTGGGGCAGCGATCGCACAAGGCCTTTAATACCCACCGTTTCTCAATCAGGACATAACGGAGGTAACATCGACCCTTGGAAGCTTTGACAAACGAGTGCAAGTCATCCATAACGTCTAATCAGTTGCCCCAGAAGGTAGAAGTTCAGGGTTTTACTTCCATAGTCACAGTTGGAGCAGCGAGAGCGTCCGAGTCCTCCGCTAGCTGGACAAGGAGGGTATCAGTCAGCTCAAGGGCCATTGCCACCAGGTCAGCCCTAGTCTGTGGCCGATTCAGGGAGAGCATACCGTGTTGCTGACTTACAATCAGCGCGGCCATTAGGTGAGCGGCAATGCGTTCTCTGCGACTGCTGTAGTGATGGCTATCACCAACCAGCGAGGACTCTGCGATTACTGCCGCAATCTGTTCTTCGTTAGCTCCCATATCAGTAATTGTTTTACAGTTGTACAACGTCCGTATAACGCATTAAGTAAACAGCCAAGGTGACTAGCTCCTTGGCTGCAATACGCGGTGTTTCTTAGCTTTGGGCTAAGTCTGGTTAGGGAAAAGTCGGCGGCGGGTGTGAACCGCCGACTGGCCCTTCGCCAAAGATGAGAGCAATCCTCACTGGGTTAATAGGTGGCTCATCTTGGCAAAGCTTTTGTACTACACTATTTAGTTTTCAAGGTTCTGCGAGATACAGCTTCGCTCAGGAGGGATACCCTCCACATCCAGCCCAACAGCTTCTGCAACAACCAAGAGGGAAACTCCTAGAGCTTTCGATAAGGCCAAAGCATTGTCTAGTCGAGGGATCTTGCGTCGCCGCTTCCAATCATTGATAATTCGTAGCCCGACCCCGATTTGACGGCTCAGCTCCGGCTCTGTCAACCCTGCTTTTGCCATCAATTCATCCAAGGTCACAGCCTCCCGCTTATTGGATACCATAATATCATGTCAGCTTAAGCTTACGTTGTCAACCTTGTCTACTAAGCGCCTCTGACTCCAGGTGTTCGTGAGGAAAAGCCAAAGCAAATTCAGCTAATGTGCATCCCAGTATTTCAATAACAATAAGGGTTTCGGCGGGGGAGAGCTTAGGAATAGCTCTACCATTAACCCAGGCCGATACGGCTTGGCGAGACAGTTGGCGACCCGATATGCCGCTCCAAGCCGATTCAACCAAATCCGCGAATTGCTCTTGAGTGAGATCCTTACGCCGCAATAGGTTCATAAAAACTTCGTTTTTTTTCATACTTACGCCTTGACAGCGTAAGGTCAACCTGTCACTATTAGCAAGTAAGGTAAACCTTACGTACAAGCCCTCCCACATTAGTGAATGAGTGAGAGCAGCCCCGCACTGCTAAGCCGCTGGACTGCCTATACGTAAGTTTCGCACCTACCCCCTAGCGATCGCGAGTAAGTCGTAACGCCGCATCGCATCGACAGGGGCTATCAAACAGCCTGACTCAAAGGAAGCGCCTAGACATCAATCACAATATTTAATTTTCAAGGTTCTGGAGCCGCTGACAATATGGCTAGCGGGTGTAGCGTCTATCAATGAAAATAATATAAGTCATTGTCTAGACCTATGTCAAGAATGTGACCTAATAGATTTGTACTAACCTCTTCTTTAGTTAAGACTCTTTAATCGCCTATTACCCCCCGGCTCTAGCAGGTTCCCTTGCTCGCTCGTGATAGAGGAAATCTCCTGGTTGCAGATCGAAAAAGTTACATAAAACATCCATAACACGGGAGTCGGGAACGTAAAGCTGATCGTTAAAAAGCTTTAGGCAGGTTCCTTGACCTAACCCAGTAAGAACCTTCAATTTATAGGGATTAATTTCCAGGGGTTCTTCATCAGGCCATCTTTGCTCGAAGAAGTGTCGGCACTTCGTCTGTAGAACTTCCGGGACTCTATGTTTCACGGGCATTTTGGGTAATAACAACTTTATTATAGGTCAAGTGCTTGACTTATGTCTAGACCGTGACCTACAATATTTGGGTAGACGACGCAAAGGATAGTCCCGCACCTACTAAAGCTCAAGACAACCTTTTACGTAAGTGTCGCACCTCCAATGTCTCTAACGCCGTCCTTGCCTGCATCCCACTTATAGGTCGCGTCGCCGCATAGTGCCCAGGCAGGAGGCTCCTATATCCCAGCTCAATTCAGGAGGGAACCATGCCAATAGATTTCTAACAGCGCACTCCACTATATTCAGACGTTTTTAGATGGCAAAGCGCGGCGGATTTCCTCTACCCCCGCCGCGCCTTCCTTCAGTCTCAGATACCATGCCCTGCAAAATATATGACCTCAATCTCCGCGATCGCACCGAGATCCGCAAGGGTACAACCCCCGTATGGGTTTTCACCACTGAGGCGTATTAATACGCAGGGGTATAACCCCTCACCCCCAGAAACAACCATGAGCTTGTCCGAATATCTCCTCAAAAATTGGGAGAAAAACCACATAGACCATTCACTTCGAGTTGAGCGGCACTCCGAAGAAGGCATTCACTGCTACATCCATCCCGCCGCAGTGGACGGTGACACCCTGGACTTCATCATTTCCCCAGACGACCAAGTGCGACAAGTGCCGGCCGCAGACTCGGAGGCTCCAACCCAGGGGCTCGAATGAAACAGTCAACCAAATTAGATCCAGCAGCAGCCCAAGCCAAAAGCGATCGATTAGCAGTCGGCCGAATCTGGGAGATTTTGCACAAAGCTACAGTCGAGGAGCGAAAAACCATCGCCGCCCTCGCGATTTTACAGAGTAAAGATGTTTGTGAAATCGACTTTTATATCAGCTTCGTAAAAATCAATCGGGCAGTTGTCGAGGCGAATAAATTGCTGCAAGAGATTACAAATGCCGAAGAAAAAATCGCCTTATCCATAGCGATTCTAGAAGGCATCGAATAGCAACAATCAACATAAAACCATGCAAACACTGGATTTTGAAACCCTCACCTTTGAGCAATTGAATCAATGGGCAGAGAAAGAATCGGAGATTTTTGAGAAACTAGCCCGTCTGCTCAAAGGAGCCTCCGATAACGAAAAGCTTAGAATCGCGGCGATCGCTATCTTAGGCGCACAAACTTATCCAAAGAACTCGAACATAACACACCGAATCCAATCTTGTGTCGAAACAGCTTTCCTCAGAAACACTTCTCTAATCACAAACGAATGCAGTCGGTTAATAGAAAGTTTACCATTCTCGGACGGCAAACTTCGACTCGCGAATTTCATCATCGAAAGATTCCGCGAAGACAGCGAAGAAGATATCTCCGAACCAGCGGAACAAATTACCGATGCCGATACTTTTGATCTTGCTGAAACTGGGGACGAGGACTACATTCCTTACTAAAAATAAAGGGATGGCTAAGCCATCCCCCGCAACCTCATACCTGATTGATTACCTCAATCAAGTATAGCATCAAATAGCATTTATCAGGGTGCAGAACACAGGGTAAACCATTTAGATAAGTTCTGCGGGTATGCAATCTAAATCAGCTCCATCATCAACCCTTATTTCTCCTGAAAGGGGGAGCGGTCGGCGTTTTGGGAAAATTAAAAAATACTGTCGATAGCATCCCTCAAAGAGGGAACAGGTGGAAGGACTAGGAGAAAAAATGAGCAAAGGATTTTCAGAAGTAGCGAACATCCCCAGAGGCGAGATAGACCCACTGCCTTACAAGCAGGATCTTCTTAAGTTTTTGGGGAAAGAGAACCTGACAACAGAACAGGTAGCGCTCAGACTAAAAATCTCAGTTACCAACGCATTAGAAGTGCTGATGAGCCTCGAACGCGAGAGTCGGATTTACAAGTACAAAAAACACTGGCATCTGAGATAAAACCATGAGACAAGTAGAAGACCTAAAAAACACAGTCGTTTGCATCTCAGACCGCTGCTTCAAGGCAGAGAAACATCGCATCGAACTGTTGACCGAAACCACTAAATTACTGAATCGATTAGCACTAGAAGGATACCCTCAGCGACACACCAAGGATTGCCACGAACTAATCGACAAAATCAATCGGGAGATAAGCAGATGAGTTTGATTAGCAAGATATTCACATCGCAGTTCCTCACCGATTCGGATAAGGAATTGATAGCCCCTCGCAAAGATAACAAGCTCACAGTTTGCCTGTGCTACTTAATCTTTCATCTATCCCAAAAGCAAGCAAAACCTAAAGCGTCTCGGAAGTCCAAATCAACAGAATTCATCCAACTTTCACTATTTGAGGAAACTTAGGATGATGCAGGCAACCCAGACAGAAATTAAGGAGCGCCCCATCTTATTCAAAGGTGAGATGGTGAGCGCTATACGCGGCAAGTTAAAGACACAAACCAGGCGGATAGAAAAAATCGGCAAACCATGCCCCGCAGGAAAAAAGGGGGATCGACTTTGGGTTAGAGAAACCTTCAGAAACATCGGCGACTACATCGTATATGCCGCAGATTTCTCAGAGCCAAGCAACTGGAAACCCTGGACACCTTCAATATTCATGCCCAGATACGCTTCTAGACTCACATTGGAAGTGACCGATATCAGACTGGAACGATTGCAAGATATTACCGAAGAAGATGCGATCGCCGAAGGTTGTCTAGATGTCAAAGATTTTGAGGCACTTTGGCTATCAATTAACGGGCATAACTCGTGGGATAAAAACCCTTCGGTTTGGGCTATCAAATTTTCCGTGATTGAGGACTAAGGATAATGAGCTATGACCCTTACATAATATCCCGGCATATCAAGCAGCTTGACCGATTGACAGCCGCAATTCTCATAACAAATAAGAGCAAAGATTATAACGCCAAGTTGTTAGCTACAGAGGCGGGTTTATTCGAGACTCCAGCCGGAGAATTGACCCGCGAACAGTGGAGGATAATCCTCGACTACATCGACAATTTTCGATATTTACACCCGCATTATTTTTCACCGGCAAACCCCGGCATTATCACAGTGAGGTTAGATCGATGACTCTCGCAACCACTAAAAAATCGGCAAAATCAGCGCCTCTTCCCGCGCCAACCATTAGGAAAGAAAGGGCAAAGCAGTTAACCGATGAAATCTTTGAGCTTGGCGACAAAATAGGCCAACACCTTGCAGAAATCAGAGATTCTCGCGGATTTCAACATTTAGGCTACCGAGATTTTGTCACCTACTGCAAAACCGAATTTGGGTATGGAAAAAGCCGCGCTTACCAGCTAATACAAGAAGCCCAAATAGAAAAAACCTTAAGAGAAGAGTCCATAATTTCGGAATCGGAACGGCTCACCAGTTCCCACTACACCACCTTAGCTAATGATGTTGCGCCAGAGGATAGAGGAAAAGTTCTCAGTTACGCCAAGAGACTAGCGGAAATGCGCGGCAAAAACCTAACAGCCATAGATATAAAAGCTGCGGCAGTTTCGGTTAAGGGCGACATACCCAATAGACGGAGTAAATGGGCGAAACCTCTTTCAAGGTTGGGGCTAGAAAAAGGATCTCAAGTCGTAGTAAATCCAGGTCTCCCCACAAGTGCAACTGGAGTAATTAAAAAGGTTAGAGAGGATGGGAGAGTAGATGTCTACCTCTATGGTTTCAATACTATAATCTCCTATTCATTTAGCGACGTGCAACTCGCAGAGCCAATGTCGCATATCCCCCTCACGAAAGAGGAATGCGACCTAAACCAGGAAGTACGAATATTTTCATCGCGAATGAAGTTCGCTGGCGAGATCGGCATCATCCTAAGTCGATTGAAAGAGATGGCAATTGTTGATGTGGGCGGCAAGCAATACGAACTGTGCTATGAAGAATTAGCGGCCATTGAGGAAGGGGAAGAGGCAGAGGAAGATGAGGAGAAAAACCCACCAGAAGCCTCCGAAATGACAGTTGAAGTAAAGAGCGAAGCTGTTGATGAAGAGAGGGACGATTTTAACTGGACTAATTGGACTAGAAAGTGGCTCCCGCGAATGCTGGACTGGCTATCTGTTAATGCCACCGATCGGCAACGCCTGGATATTTTCTCAGCCCTAGCAGAGAAGCTATCAGCAGAGGGGAGGGAAGCCGCGATCGCTATTTTTGGCGGTGAGTTGCAAGCCGAACTAGATAAGGCCAGGAGCGATCGGGATGAACTGGAGAATGATATCAAATTATTGAGAGAAGAGTTTGAACGAGCACAGTCTCAAATTCAGAAGATAGAGGAATCTATCAGCGATCGACTAAATCAATGTCAGAGTCCTCAAGAACCTAGCATTTCCGAAAGAGTGTTAACCCCCTTTCGGAAAGTAAAGATACAAGGCTTACTAGCAAAAGAACCACTTAGAACCGAAGAAATAGTTCAGGCTCTGGGAGATTCCTGTTATAGCGAAGTAATGGAGACATTGACCAGTTTAGTAGAGGAAGGCATTGTTCTCAGACAAGGGAACCGCTGGCAGTTGATAGAGGTTGAAAAAGTCGAGACAAGCATTTTTGAAATTGGCGATCGCGTTGAAGTAGTGCAGCCTGAAGGATGGTGTGAGATCGCTTATGCAAATATCGGTCAGACAGGCATAGTTCAAGGGAAGGCTAAGCGAGATGGGTGGGACATCCTTTTAGATGAAGCTCCAGCAAAGGGCAAGCGGAAAGATATCACCCTGTCTGGAATTCGCCTGAAAAAACTGGAGCCGACTACATCTATCAATCAAGTAAATGACGAGGAGAACAAACTACCTATTTCTATTGGCTCCCTAGTAGCTCATAAACATTACCCAGATAATCCAATTGGCAAAATAACCAAATATTTTGATGGGGGAAGAGTCTGGGTAGAAAGTGACGACGCAGGGAAATCCTTACTATTAAAGAATCTGGTTTTGGTGAGTCACAGTAAATCACAAGTAGTCGAAGCAGAAACAACAGAATCAGCCCAAGAATTAGCCCAACAAATAACCGAGCAACGCCAGAAATTAGCTCAGAATAAATCGCAGTTAGAGCAAAACTTAAAAAACCTCGAAAAAGAAAAAGAGCCTAAAACGGACACTAAAAAGAAGGGGCCTTCAAAAGCAGATAGGCGAAAAAAGATGGAAAAGGATTTAATGCACCTAGAGCAAAGAATCCAACATATAGACCTATTTGAAGCCTACGCAGTTGGCGACACCGTGCAGAACAATGGTCAAAATGGGACAATCAAAAAGCTGGACTTCTCACTAGGGGGAATGCCTCAAGCTTGGGTTGAATGGGAAGGCAGCGGTATAGTCAAGGCTGAGTCAGTTTCAACAATTAGTCAACCCCAAAATATCCAACCACAACGCACTAACATTCACGATATCAGCTCAGACAAATGGGCCCAAGTAGAGGAATTCCAGAAACAATTAATTCCCTATGTAGCTAAGAGCGGAGTCAAGAACCCCTACGCTTATGCCAATACAATTTGCAAAAACATTTTGAATGGAGAATCTTCACCTTTATTCGATGACTTCCTCGCAGGCCGCCCATTAGGTTCTCAGGTAAAACGCGATTGGGAAACAGAACCAGGGATAAATTATCCAGCCTTTGAAGAAGAGCGGATACAATACCACATTCACAGAGGAGAACCTGTTGAACAGGCAACATTAAAGGCGAGAGATGAGCTGCGAAATCCTACCACCGCACAAGCCTTATGGGATGGATTCTTAAGGAAAATAGATCGCATTGCTGATGATGCAATCAAGGCTAAGGAATTGGGAGTTGAAACACCCTATCTACCCCCTTCTTTTACCGATAAGCCGGAAATCACGAAGGAGAGCGTCGGGGCAAAACTAGAAGAAGTCACCAGCACTGTGACGCAGGGAATAATTGAACCTTCGGAAGAGGAACCCCCAACATTCAATCAATTAAAAGATTCATGGGTTAAGGGAAATACTGCGAGTAAATCCTTCATAGAAAACTCGATCAAAAATCATCCAGAGTGGGGATACAAAATCGAAGATTTATTTGAAGATAGCCAGCCATTACCATTTCAGGTAGGTGACTACATTCAAGACGAAAATGCCGACTGGATTCCATTAAAAGAAGGGAAAGTAAAAATCCTTGAGATTCTTAACGATTCAAACCAATTGAAGGTTTCCTGTTATGGAGAAAAGATTAGATATTCACACATGGAGATTTATCCATCTCTTAAGAAAGCCTTGGGATTAGAGGAGCAATAGCCATGTCGAAGAAACCAGGCAGACCACTCTCAAGCAACTGGCTGACAACCGCAGAGGCAGCCGCTGAGTTGAATATCTCAACCAAACATCTGCTCAAGTTAAGAGCTGAAGGCATCTTTAAAATTGGCAAACACTGGCGAGATGTTCGCGGCAAATATGCCGCGAGAGCGACCTATCGCTGGCATCTTGAGAATTGCGAGAAAGCCCTAAATGTAGGAGCTGAATTTAGGTAATTTAATGCAGTTAACAGTTAAGAATCAAGGAAAAAAAGATGGTAGATACGGACGAATGGTTCACTCCATTATTCTTACTTACAAGAGTAAGGGAATTTTATCGAGGCGACTTCTTAGATCCCGCCTCATCAGAATTAGTAGCAGAGCGCGTAGGAGCGAGACAGTATTACACGAAGGAAAATGATGGATTGATTCAAGCCTGGAAAGGCAGGGTGTGGCTAAATCCGCCCTATTCAAGATTGCTGATAAATCAGTTCACAAACAAGCTTAGTGCTGAGTATGCAGCAGGACATATAAAAGAGGCACTGTTATTAGTAAACAGCGCCACCGATACAATCTGGTTTCAAAAGATGGCTCAAGAATCTTGCTTAAGAATTGACATCAAAGGGAGACTACGATTCTGGCATCCAGAGAAGAAATCAGATAGCCCAAAATATGGACAAAGCCTGTTCTATTTCTGTAGCAGGGATTCAGCCTACAAGTTTCGGACAAATAGATTTCGATTTTTACAAAGTTTTGGCGATCTGGGCATTGCAAATCAAATAGTCAAATAGAGGAGAACGATCGCAATGATAAAGAGAGCAACGAGTTTACGAGGGGAAGCTGATTTCATTCAGAATCGCGAGATTGTCGCCACAAACCTCACAGGGAGACCACTATTTTTTATTGGATGTAGCCCAAGCCAATCATCTACGATAATCAATCCCGACTACCCCGCAGCAGGGGTGATGGTATCAATTAATCAGCTTCGCGATCGCAAGTCTGATTTTGAAGTCGCTGATTGGATTCTAGACAGTGGAGCATTTACTGAAGTGGCGAGATATGGTGGCTACCGTCATGGTGTACAGCAGTATATTCAGCAGATTTATCGGTGGTCAAAATGTGGAAAGTTGTTGTGTGCTGTAGCTCAAGACTGGGGGTGTGAACCGTTTGTTTTATCTCGTACAGGGTTAACCGTAGCTGAGCACCAAAAGTTAACCATTGAACGTTATGACCAATTAATTTCCAAGCACCCAGCAATACCAATAATGCCTGTATTGCAAGGCTATAGAACAAGCGACTACCTTAAGCATTTAGCCGATTATGGCGATCGCTTTGCCATTGGTTCATGGATAGGAGTTGGTTCGGTATGCAAAAAAAATGGTAATCCTGGCGAAGTAGCTGATATTCTCCGAGCAATCAAGATATTACGACCCGATCTGCGGCTGCACGGTTTTGGACTAAAAATTTTAGCTCTAGAAAATATTGAAGTACGGGAGCTGTTATATTCGTGCGATTCAACGGCATGGAGCTACCCATTGAGATTTAGACGCGAAGGGGATTCTGTACAGCATCTTCCCCCCCTGCAACTAGCAAATGAATATCAACAGAAAATAGCAAGTAATTCTAAAAAACGAATCCCACGAACAGCAGGTGCAGGAAACGGGCAGGGGAGAAAACCTAAGTGGAAATCAGCGACAACCGCTATCAGAGTGCCTTCAAAATACGCAGATAAGCTCATTTCTGTAGCGAAAGAGTGGGAAGAATATGATCGCAACCATTAGCGACTCATTAGCTCACATACCCGCGAATTGGGAATTAGTACCAGTTCGCGGGAAAGCTCCCTATAAAAAAGAGTGGACAAAATTAAACTTTGACCATAGTTCAATTTTAGAAGAAATAGAGAAAGACAAAGCAACAGGTTGGGGATTAAAATTAGGTAGTACAGGTTTTCTCGCCATAGATATTGATGGGCAATCAGCGCGAGATTTACTCCAATCACTCGCTCCTGAAGGCGATCTAAAAATATTGAATGAAACTGTCGCCTGGACGAGCGGCAAGCTCGGACGCGGACAATATTTATTCCAAGTAAGAGAAGCCGATAGATCGCGAATTACAAACCGAAAAATTCTCACGGGTCAGACTGATGAGAATGGCAAAGCAGAAGCCCTAGAATTTCGCTGGCTTGGCACTCAATCAGTGCTGCCGCCATCAATCCACCCCGAAACGGGAAAGCCCTACAGATGGCTGAAGAATCCCACACATTCACCCGTCGCCAAAGCTCCAGAATGGTTGGTGGCTCTCAACGAAAATTGGAAGCCAGAATACACCGGTGAAAATTCACCAGAGTTATTAAGGTTTCCTGCTCGGCTATACAAGCATTTCCGCCGCCAGATGGCTATCTGGTTAATTGCACGATATTGGGATATCTCAGCTCATTACCACGAAGGTAAGAATAAAGGCTGCGGAATCGGAAGTTTCACAATTGCCAGCGCTGCCGCATTATTAAATCGAAGCTCTGGCCACATCCGTAAACTGCTCTGTCAGGCTAAGAAATCAGGTTTGATTCGGAATTATCACCAGAAGGGCGATCGCGTCACAGTTTATTACACGGCCCTAGAGAAAGTAATTGAGATTGCAGGCATTAGCCAAGATTTGGGGCCTGTCGCCTGCATTAACTTAGAAAGCTTAGAAAATCTCCACATCAGAGCTACAGAAGTGGAGGCACAAGACTTACAGCGGCGATCTCTTCATCCATGCCGCAAACAAGAAATCGCAGAACTGGAGCAGCAGGGAATCAACCCGGCTGATGTCAGATCGCAGATTGAAAAACCCGAAACCCTTTTATCTCCCTGTGATTATCCGGCGCGGGTACTTGGTAAAGGGGCGAGGTTTATCTACTGCAAGCCTGACTTCCATTTCTTCGGGGGTTCACAGGTGGCGACCGCAGCGCAGCGGGGTATCTGCCAGCGCACAGTCAGTCGCCACCTATCGAATTCCTACCGATTACAGCCTGCCGCGCTGCGCGGTTACAGGCAAGGACTAGAGCCCATTATTAAGGGGCAATTGGCCCAACAGTTACCCAGGTTAAATGGAGCCACCTCGCCAGAGATGATGAAATTAATGGCTGAGGATGGACTGTTTTTTTATCTGGGTAGCTGGTGGAAGCCCAGGTGCAACATCTATGGGCTGAACCATCGGCTGCTATCGGTGAAGCGCCGCAGGGCTGCTCTGACACATAAGTTTTCCTTAAATGCCGATTTTTCCGAGAGAGAGGGGGTTTTCTCAATAAGCTCGGAAATTTTGGATGTTCGCTAACAACCGGGGCAATAAAAGACATTTTGGATCATGCTAGAACCAACAAATAACGAACTTAAAGAGTATAAATGGTGGGGTAGTCCAGGTGAGCCGCCACCACAGCTCAAGACTAAAAAGCAGCTTGCAGAAATGGGTTTAAGACCCATCAAAGCAGTTGGTAGAATTGAAACCAGAAAATACGATTTATTACTCTATGATCCCACAAACTCAGAAAGTGTCGGGCTAAAACGTAAAGCCTCGGACAAACAGAAAGAAGCATTGGAAAAAGGGAGGAAAGCTCAAAGATATAAAGCTTGGTATCGTGAGATAGGGTGGATGTATGAAGACAGGAATGATGCGATTAAATGGGCTAAATCCTTAGCTAGCAAGGATAACTTTCTCATCTTAGACACAGAGACAACAGAGTTTTTTATGAGTCAGATTGTACAGATTGGGATTATTGATATGAATGGGCAGATAATCCTTGACTCGCTTGTAAAACCGACAATCCAAATTTCTAGCGAAGCAATCGCTATTCACGGAATTACAAATGATATGGTAGCTAATGCTCCCTCATTTCCTGATATTTACCCACAAATCCAGACTGCTTTAGAAGGGAAGCAAGTAATCACTTATAATGCCGCGTTTGACAGAAAAATCTTAAATTATTGTTGCGAATTGCACGGATTGAAAAGCTTAGGACTTTCAAAACGCTCTCATTGTGCGATGGAGTGGTACGCAGAATATTTCGGTCAATGGTCGCCATATTATAAATCCTATAAGTGGCAACCACTACAGGGAGGAAACCACACAGCAATCGGAGATTGCTTAGCTTGTTTATCACTAATCAACGAGATGGCAAGTGAAGATGTCAAACCTGTAAAAGAAATATTTGACGATATTCAGTAGAAAAAATGTTAAAAGGCAGAGCAAGATTATGGAGATGCCACACTGGGCAAAACAGAATCAAGAATATCCAAATCATTATGAGGTTACGCTCCCGTCAAAACAGATAAACATAAATCATCTGACAAAATGGTTGAGCGAGATAGAAGAGGAGAATTGCATTATTGCAATTGATGGGGGGAGTTATCATTTCGCCTCCAAACGGGAGAGGATGCAGTTTGTGCTGGGAATAGAGTTAGTGTTTGCGGCGTTCTATGAGGAAATGTCTTGTGATAGCGATCGCCGTGCCACCAATCCGTCATAGACCCGCTGCTGAATAGCTTTGTCAATCCACATCTGGTAAGTCTCGCAATGGATCTTGACGCTATGCCCCATCTGCTTAGCAGCCAAGCTAACGTCTAGCCCAAACTCAACAGCACGGCCGGCCCAAGCGTGCCGCAAGTCATAGGCATGAAACGAGATATTTTCTCGCCTAAAAAATTTACCGACTCTCTCACCATAGGCTGAATGCTCCTGACCAGGCGCACAATCTGGGAGACATGGGTTATCAAGTCCCCAAAGAGTCGGCCACTCTGGCCACAGAGGCCAGACGAATCGAGATCCGCTTTTACCCCGCAGCACCGTAGCCACAGGAAAATCGTCCAGGTCGGTAAAAAAAGCCTCGTGCGGTCGCAAACCATAAGCAGCAATCATTCCGTAAACCCATCGCCAGCCAGGATGCTCAATCTCAGTAAAAATTTCAAGGATAGTGGAGTCGTCAGGAATGTCGCGAGGGTTAACCTTTTGGGCAGAATAGGAACCGATCAGAGAAGCGGTATTGAGATCGATCCTGGCAAATCTAGCTAATTGCTGATAAGCCAGACAATAGCGCCGTCGCGTTCTAGTGTTTGGCTTCGTTTGAGAAATTACCTGAACAAGTAAATCAGCAGTAAGAATCGCATCGCCAGGAAGTTGATTAAAAGGCTGGGAATAGTCAGTCTGCCATGTTACCGGAGCCACAGGGTCGTGCTGCGATCGCCACTCAGTAAATCTCGATATCCACTCACCAACAGTTTCCCCTTTAGGCAAAACAGTAGGCAAGTATGGTTCCCAAGAAAACTGCTTGCAATCGAGCAGCGCACCGACTTTCCGAGCCTCTTTCTCAGCCATAGCCAGTCCTGCGGGGTTCGCGTGATATCCGAGAGAGATGCGCTGCTGGTAAGCGGTGAGCTTGTCAGATCCGGGCTTCGGGGGGAGAGTCGCACGGAGTCGAACGCGATCGCCCTGGACTTCGACAGCCACCCCCACGCAGGCAGCTTTAAGGCGATCGTTGAGTTGTTTAAGCCTTTCAGTCAAGTCCATGTGTTTCAGGCGGCTAGTTGTTACCACCAACTTTCACTGGGACTGAGTGATTGCTCAGTATCCCAGCGTCCGTCATGCTCGGATTCGCCGCCTGTCTTATTTTATAAATTTTTTGCATTGAAGTTGCGATATTCTTGCCTAAACCTTGCCTAATTTTCTCAAGACCATTATGGCAAATCAGGGAATATCAAGGAAGATTCACACTTCGCAAAAATAGAGAAATGAAGGCTGGAATAGGGTTTTAGGTAGTATTAAGACATGAAATATAAAGGCGGCACCCAGATTTGAACTGGGGGTGGAGGTTTTGCAGACCTCTGCCTTACCACTTGGCTATGCCGCCGTCGATCGCAAGATCTACTATATCACAACGCGATCGCTAATTTCCACTTTTCTCACCATAATTTTTGCTTCCCCCCATCTCCATTGGTCGATCGCCACTGCTGAACGGCAACTTGCAATCTCGGTGACAGCCAACTATCATATTGAGGATAAACTGGCAAGCGTTGTCTCAATTGCCATCCGTCTACTGCCAATAACGCCTCTAAAGCCCGATCTTGGAGATGATCGTAATCAGGATTAACCTCATCGCGAGGCCCAATCCCCCCCAAATCCCTCGCACCGGCTGCCAAACAAGCCAGTAATATCTGCGGTTCCGTAATTAAATTAGGCGGGATTTGCAGAGTAATTTCTGATGGTAAAATCGACTTGGCGATCGCCACCACTTCCGGCATCTTTTCAGTATTAAAACTTGCACCCTTCCAACCTTGCTGGCTCCCAGCACTATGAGGTTGAAGGATAACCTCTTGAATATTACCATAATCAGTCTGAATCTGCGCGATCGCCGCCAGCGTTTCCTGCCAATCCCCCTCACTCTCACCAATTCCTAGCAGCAAACCAGTAGTAAATGGAATCCTTAACTCCCCTGCCCATCGCAACTGTTGCAACCGTAGAGAAGGCACTTTACTAGGAGCATGGCGGTGGACAGATTGCAACAAAATCGGCGTTAACTGTTCTAACATTAACCCCATTGACACATTCACCTCTTTTAATTTTGCCATCTCCTCAAAACTCAATGGCCCAGCATTTGTATGAGGTAAAAAGCCAAAACTTAATGCAAGTTCGCACAAATCATAAATACGCTCAAACCAAGCTTTTCGCCTTGGCGAAAGTGGATGTACCTCACCACTGAGAATCAAAATTTCAATCACTCCTTTCCCCTGAAGGCCTTGCAATTGCTTTTGGGCCGCCGCCAATGTCAGCCAAGGACTTTGCTCAGGATTGGTGCGAAAATTACAGTAAGTACACCGATTAAAACACTCGTAAGTAGGAACCAGAGTGTAAGCAGGACTGTAAGCGATCGTCCGCGACATAATTTAGAAGCATGAACATCTATTTAATTTAGAACTTACCAATTATTCCCATAGCGTCTTTACCTTTGCCAGCCCCCAGATTAGTAATACTTATCTGCCTCATCAGTAACAAAGTACTTAAAAAGCCTTTACAAACCGAAATAAAAGCGTTAATCTAATATTCATCGGGGAACACAAGCCCCACCGAACCTTGAAAAATACATAAAGCAATCATAAGCACATGACAACTACCTTACAACAGCGCGAAAGCGCTAA
>NZ_JAQMUA010000455.1:0-7048 GCF_028330895.1 Kamptonema animale CS-326
ACCCTACTGTGGTATTAAGTATATTCCTGACTACGCTGGCCCCGCCACACCAGAAATTACTGATACGATTTCGGTGCATATTGCGGAGGCTGCTGAGGGAGAACCTTTAGGTAAAATTAGGGAGAAAATCTCTACCTTTGACCCGAAACCAGATTATTTAAAATTTCTTTACACGCTGATAGATATAGAGCAAATTCGTTCTGCTAACTTGAAAGTGAAGTATGATGCTCTCTACTCAACTTCTCGCGGTTATTTGGATACAGTTTTGGAACACTGCGGGTGTGAAATCGAGACTTTCCATTGCTGGCGAGATGTGCTATTTGGCGGTGGGATGCCGGAAGCAAAGGGAGAGCAACTAGAATGCTTAGTAGAGGCTGTAAAGAAAGATGCGGCGGATTTGGGTTTGGCGACAGATGGAGATAGCGATCGCTTTGGTATAGTTGATGAGAAGGGAAATATCCTCGCTCCGAACTCAGTATTATTGCTACTAGCACGGCACTTAATTAAGAATAAGGGCAAAACGGGCGCGATCGTTCGTACAGTAGCAACTACCCACCTGCTAGACAATTTCGCTGCTAAGTACGGTTTAGAAATTTACGAAACGCCAGTAGGTTTCAAATACATCGGCGCGAAAATGCGGGAAACAGCCGTACTCATTGGCGGCGAAGAATCTGGAGGTTTGAGCATATTGGGTCACATTCCTGAGAAAGATGGCATCTTAGCTGGTATGCTGGTAGCAGAAGCGATCGCGATCGAAGGCAAACCCTTATCTCAGCTAGTAGAAGAAGCCGTCACAGAAGCAGGTGGCCCCTTATATGAAAAGCGGATAGATTTTCACCTCAACGACGCTTACAAAGCAGCAATTATCCAATACTTCACACGCAATCCCCCAACAGACCTCGCCGGAGTTAAAGTTAAAAAAGTAGGATATAAAGACGGGATTAAACTGTATTTGGAAGATGGCGGGTGGGTGCTGATGCGCCCTTCCGGGACTGAACCTCTCTGGCGAGTTTATCTAGAAACCGAATCTGTGGAAAAACAAGCGCAAATTGTCCAAGAGATAGAAAATATTATCAACCAATTAGAACCAACATGAGTTTTGAGATCGAGTTATGAGTCCTGTAATTCTAAGTGTAAGATAAATTTTTAGTGCCAACTCAAAACCGTAGAATATTCCAATTTACAAAGCAAGATCAAAACTCAAACTTCAAAACTTTATTAACCATTTTTTATGAAAACTCTTCCCCATCTTCTCATTAGTGTAGTTGTAGCTACCTCGGTAAGCGCAATCGCAATTTTATCAGTGCAGAATGCCACCCCAGTATCCTTAAACTTCCTCTTTTTCCAATCAATTGAAATTCCGGTAGGAGTAGTATTAGCTTTGAGCGCGACAGCAGGAATATTAGGCGGCGCAATCCTCCAACCTCTCTGGAGCCTCCCTGGAGGGAGCAGGGGAGCAGAGGAGCAGAGGAGCAGAGGAGCGGGGGAGCGGGGGAACTCTTGAGCAGGGGAGATGGGGAAGATGGGTAATTAGCAATTAGCGATTAGCAATTAGCGATTAGCGATTAGCCATTACCAATTACCAATTACTAATTAAAGTGAATATACCTGACCATCAATCAATAGCCGAGTAATTCCCTTTGCTTGTAAATAGGGAGCAGTTTTTTGTAGCAACTGGCCATCAGGTACTTTGAAAACACGCTGGTTGCGCGTCGAAAAACGACGCGCTACTCGGTGATTGTCAAAAACTGGCAGAGTTTTTTCCCTAATTTCTTCAGGAGGAATCTGTCCGAGTTCGCCAAAAGCTTTCAGAGGCCTAGTAATCAATTCCGCAGCACGGTCAACTACCAAATAGCAGATTTTAGGAAGAGACGCTTCACTTAGCGGCAAAACTTGAAGCAAAGTTTTACTCCGAAGCTGTATAGAAACGCCGGGGCGGGAGTTTGCCATCCCCTCAAAATCGTCGTCTTCCAAATCCTCTGAGCCGAAATCATCTAAATCATCATCATCATCATCTTCATCATCATCTTCCTCATCCTCGTCAAAATCACTAAACTCTTCAGCTTCTAGAGGCCCTTCATCTCCGAGCATTTCGCCTAAATTCCTAGCCCCCGCAGCATAATCGTCCTCCACAAACTCTGCTGCATCCTCTTCTGGCAAGTCAGAAACATCCAAACGCCGAGGTATAACTTCTCGGATATCAATCCTCGCACGGGTTTCCGGCGTAGCCCTCGTGCGCTTGCGGATGAGCTTTGAGTTGGGGATTGGGTCAGAAGCGCCAGGATATACAGACTCAGAGAGATTAGTATCTGCTGGTTCATCAACATCCGGCGCTACCGGCTGGGAAATACTGCTTTGGGAATGAGGCAAACGCTTTTGCTTTTGGTGGACTAGGGCATCGTATTCTGCCTCTGACAAAGCGCTCTGGAGGATACGCCTGACGGTAGAACTGCTCACCCCATAGCGCTTAGCTAGGGTAATAGTATTCTCCTCGGAGTGTCTATACAGTCCGAGGATTTCGTGTTTGTCAGATTCGGAGAGTTTTGTAGGCGTCATGCCGAGTTTCCAAGCAAAGAGACGGGAGGGCGTGCAGCGTCAAGGCGCTGTATTTTAGATTTTAGATTTTAGATTGGAGTATTTCAGGAGAAACCCATAACTAGCGGCTAATCGAAAAATCCTGCGATCAAAAATCCCTAAGCTGACCGCCGACCGCGCCTACTCTGGCGAGAACGGGTTGAGATGTCATGTTCTAAAATAGCTCCAACACCAAATAGGATAGCGCTGAAGACAAAAAATACTTCAAGCAAGCTGCCACTTTGGTAATCACCTTCAGCCTGGGTATCGCGCCACTTGAAGTACATATCTGCAATGTAAAGGGAGAAAGTGGCGGCGGCAATCATGCGCCAAGACTGGGAAAAACGCCCGCCCCAAAAGGCGAGGAGTAGGGCTGTAGCAATAATTAGCAGAAAAACGTCGCCAACGATGTAAAACAAATTCACCCAATAGGCATAGGGAGTGAGTTGTACGTCAAGGGCCTTAACCCAAGCTGGTGCGTTTGATTCTTCGACTTCGGCTTCGGCTTCAGCTTCCGGGTCAGTTGCAGCGGCTGCTGATGTTTGTGGTTTTGAGTTAGTTGAATCTGTCAGTGCCGGAGCTTTTGCGGCTTTCAGGTCAGGTGTGGCAACTGTTTCTACTTGGGGCGCAGGTGCAGAACCCAAACCAAATTGGGCCTTGAAAAAGTCAGGAACCGCTACCCAGGAAGCTATAGCAATACCAATTATGGCAATTCCCCCCAACAACCCCCACTGCCAAACTTCTAGATTCAAACGCTTGGAAGTGACAGCTAGAACCATGCCCCAAATCAGTACCACGTAACTGCCTACATAAAAGGCATCGGCTGGGGAGATATCGGGGTCGAGGCCAAAATATAACTCCCAAACACCAAATACCACATTTGCTAGAAAGTAGAATAGCATCCCCAGACCAATGCCTAGCCAGACATTACGCCCGCTGACCATTTGAGGGCTTTTCCAGTTTCTAAAACAGACTAAAGCTGCTCCCAGATAAGCCCCGCATTCAAAAATATAGGTGCCGATGGAGTACCAAAGGGGCAGTCCTTCCTCCTGAGAGAGGGGGACGCTGAACAGCAGAAAGAACAACAGTGCCAATACAGCCCAAACAACTCCCAAAATCACGAGAGTCTGAGCTGAGAGGAAGGATGGAGAAGTAGATGACTTTTCTGAAGTGCTGCTCATAGGGGTTCAAGAAACATAATTAGCAATTGAATTGCAGAAAATGTAAGTGGGAGTGAAACTGCCTGAACAGTTGGGCTTTTCTATACAAGTCTGTCATCCAGCGTTGCATATTGGTGCCGCCTGCGGTGGAATTATCAAAGATTTTTTATTGTGTCCACAGTTTGGCAAGGGGAGATTGTTTCAGCCAAGCGATAAACTGGGAGCGATCGCCTGCTGGCATATCTTGCAAGATTTCGTTGACTCCTTCGGCAAAGGTGGTATTGCCAAAATAGGACTTGCCCAGCCTATGGAGTTCTTGCAGTAAGGTATTGAGGTGCTGCTCTTGCCAAGAAGGTATTTTGAGGCTGTTGAGTGGATCGACGGTTAGCAAATTTTTGACCGCATCTGGGGAGTCTGCGTGCGGGAAGTTCCCCTGCTGAAATACCTTAGCGATATCTTTCTGAAACGATGCGGCTTGCCGAGCACCTAAAAGGTCTTCAACGTCGAAGTAAACAGCTTGAAGCAGCAGCAGACAAGCTTGTGCGAATAGTGGAGCCTTGGCTTCGGAGCCGGCTGGTTCTTCACTGGCAAGCTGATCTAAACGGACTTTTCCCCAGACGCTATATCTATCCGGCTCTTCTAGCAAAACGCAGGCTTTGCCTCGATTGTCGGTTAGATCCCGCCACAAGGCTCTGGCTTCTTCTGCTTGTTTGCCGTTGAAAGCGCTGATTAGGCGAAAGGTCTGCCCCTGATAATTGAGAATTGGGATCTGCTGATCCCGTTTTGGATGTTGAAAGCTGGTGATTTCGACATCCTGTCGTTTCAGAATAAACATGACACTGCGATTTGACTCCTGTCATGGCCGGGGGTGCTTTGCAAGTCATTGTACTCACGCATGGCGTGAGTTGCTACCTGCGGACGACTGATGGGTGGGTTTTGCTAAGCTGCGATCGCCCATCTGGACGCAGCCGCTCAGCTAACTCGCTTTAACTAACACCCTATCTTAATCTATGCTTTAATGATCTAGTTTGGTCTGTAAATTTACGGCCAACCTCTGTGAGTCCCTTTTCCCTCTGTACCCATTTTTTCCGAATTAGTGGTTTGACTATGACGCAAGCTAAGATATAATCGATTTACATCTATAAGATTGGTTAGCTCAAAAATGTTGGGTGCGTAACTCAGTTGGATAGAGTAGCGGATTTCTAATCCGCCTGCCGCAGGTTCGAGCCCTGCCGTACCCGTTTTCACTTAATCAGAACTCTCAATACTTGCCTGTCCTAGTGACTAGCTGAGCAATTTGAGGGTTCATATTTTATGCAGCCCACCACAGATGGGAGAGATGTAGCTGCCGATCGGGCAATTTGAACAATAGATAGGATCGGGACTTACGCAAAACTATCCGTAACTCCGCCATCTTGGCTACCTTACTGCCAGCGTGCGAAAAAGGATTTAGACTAGGATTAGAGAATTAGCAAGGGGGATATACGATCCCTCCGCAGGATGAAACGAGATATTTGAGAATAAAATTACCCGGATTCTATGTATACCAATATACATTTAATCTTTTTTAATAATTGGATTCATAAATCGCATGAAGCTTATGTAGTTAGTGCATAGTTTGACTTGAATTAAACTATATAATCAAGCTAAGATGTAAATTACCTATAAGCAATGGTCGCCAGTCTGTTTACCAGGAAATTCTAATGAATACCCAAACACGCAAGGAATTGAAGACTCCGCTACTTGACCAAGTTCAGAGCAATAGTATTAATAGTTCTGAGTTTGATAATTGGGCAAAGGCAGTCAAACGTCAGATGATTGCTGCACTCTCTAAAAAAGGTGCGATTGAACGTCCCTAAAATGAATCTATAGGCTCTTTTGAGATAAGATCGCTACCGTAGCCGAGTAGGGTGGGTATTGTTAGTAAAGTATATTTGTCGTAAAAAAATATAAATTGTGGCTACCCTCACCCTACTCTCCTCAACTTAATATATCGCTATTGTTGGTAATAATAGCTTTAATCGTTACTACCAGTGTCTACAATAGTAATAACTTTAGTCATTCAATTATTAGAAATAACTAAAGTTATTACTATGAAGATCTCCGACACTAGATCCGTTGCGAAAATAAAGCTCCACTGGGGCAGCTTCCACCCTAATACATCACTTGTTAGGAACGAATTTAAGTGCTGCTGAATTCATGCAATATCGCAGTCCAGTCGGTTTGGGGCCGTCATTAAATACATGACCAAGATGAGCGTCACAGGCAGCACACAGCACCTCTGTACGCCGCATAAACAAAGTATTGTCTGATTCTGATTTCACATTTTCTTGATTAATGGTATCATAGAAACTGGGCCACCCAGTGCCAGAATTGTACTTAGTTTCCGAGCTAAACAGGTCATTGCCGCAGCAGACGCATTTGTAAATACCAGCCTGTTTTAGATCGTGATATTCACCTGTAAAAGCTCTTTCTGTACCCTTTTTTCTGGTGACATGAAACTGTTCCGGGGTGAGCTGCTCTTTCCATTCAGACTCAGACTTTTTAACTTTGTTAACCATGTTTTGCTCCTCCCTTAAGTTTGCTTGGATGTAAATCATGCTGACTTTAATATTAGCCGCAGCGCGTTAAAATGTACATACCAAGGAAGTAGTAATAACTCTACCAAGACTTACGCACGATTACGTAACGCCGCCCTCTGGGCGGTTCTTTTACCGCCAAGATGGCGGCGTTACTGATAGTTTTGCCTAAGTCCTGTCTACTTAGTTCTTAAAAGTGAAAGACTAAAGTTATTACTATGAAAAAGCAGCGCCAAATTACCCAGAACTCCCCTCAACCGCCGCCAACAAACGCAACATACCATCCCGAAGTTGAAAAGCCCTTACTGTCCCCACCTCAACCTTTTGCTGACCATTTGGCATTGCCACCTCAATCTTAATCTTAGGGTCAGCGTGCAAACCCAACCGCTTCCAAAAACGCTTCACCTGAATAGATGGAAAAGAGCGCAGATCCAAATCTGGAAACGGAGCCTGAACTAGACTTCTACCATCAAAAAAACTTGTCACCTGCACTTGATACCAAGTCTCTTGCTTTGCTAATTTTAGTCCTTGATTCGGTTCCGGTAGTTGCCACTGCTCGGGATCTATACTGTTAATTGGAAAAGCGGAACCAGTAATTTTACTCGCGTGACCCTCTAAACTTTCTAGCTCAGAAACCGCATCACCTAGTCGATCCAGCAATCCCCGGATGCGAACCCTAGTTTCTCGATCGGTATCAGGTAGTCGATCTAGCCAAGCCGCAGCCGATCGCTGACC
>NZ_JAQMUA010000456.1:0-6636 GCF_028330895.1 Kamptonema animale CS-326
AGAAAGTGCCAAAACCCGATAGTTGGTCTTGAATCGTACCAATAACAAAGGTGGAGTTATCAAGGAGCGGAATGATGCGAAAGTATCACGTTCCGTTCTGAAGGAGAGGTAGGAGTAGCAACGCTCCTATCGACTCTAACAATTCGGAGGTGTCTCCTGTGGTGGTGTTAGTCGCTGTGGCGCTGAGGAGAATTTGGCCTGTAACGGGGGTGTAAGTGAAGGCGATCGCGCCATTGCCAGCACTATCAGTGGTAACATCTTGAAAGCCGAGATAAGTTTGACCTTCACCCGCGCCTAAAGCATTATAAGCACTGTTAGCAAAGAATTCAACGCGAAAGGTGGTGTTAGGAATGCTATTAATTGTGCCGCTGACGATGTTACCGCTGACAGCAGTGAGAACAGGAAAGTTTTGTAAATTGTTAGCACCAGTATCGGCATCATTGGTATCATTAAGTGTAATACCGTCGTTGTTAAGATCGATACCTAGATTAGTGTTGGAAAAAATCGAGTTACCTCGGATCGAGTTACCAGTTCCACCCAAAATATTGACACCGCGATCGCCATTGTACGCGATCGTATTTCCTTCTCCTGAATTAATCCCGCCAATGAGATTATTATTACTCGGAGAGTCTATTCTGACACCAGATGAGTCATTTTTTAAAGAGGTAATTCCGTCTGCTTGCGTGCCAATGTAATTCCCCAATACTTGATTGTTATTAGAACCAGATTGAATTAGTACACCGAAACGGCCATTACCTGAAAGCACATTGCGATCGCCAGCATTACTTCCCCCAATAAGATTATTAGGAGCATCCTGAATGTATATGCCGTCAGCACTATTACCTAAATCAGCGCTACCGCTAACATCGGTGCCGATGTAGTTACCTCTGATAGAGTTGCCTGTAGCTGCTGGGGCGAAGATAACTACGCCGAAACGATTGTTGCCGGAGATGATGTTGCGATCGCCTACATTACTCCCGCCAATAATATTATTAGGCGCATTCTGAATGAATACACCATCCAAACCATTACCTCGGTCAACCGTGCCGCTAGCATCCGTACCGATGTAGTTACCAATGACAGAATTATTAGTGGAGGTAGTATTGAATATTATCACTCCTTGCGCTCTATTGCCAGAAATGATATTGCGTTCAGCAGCAGCGCTACCACCAATCAAGTTATTTTGTGGTCCTGTAACACCAGCCGTATAAATCTGCACACCGATATTATTAGAAACAGGTGTAGTGCCGTCTGTTCCCAGCCCAATATAATTGCCAACCACCCGATTATTATTTGAGGTATAAGCAATTTCAACTCCCGTATGTTGCTGTCCCCCGATAACATTCCGAGTTGCAGCAGTCACGCCGCCAATAATATTATTCTGCGGTCCGTTGTCAATCAATACGCCACGAGGGCCGCCACTGATCGGAAATGTAGTTGTTCCCCCAACTTGAAGCCCGATTAAATTAGCTGCTATGGTGTTATTATTCGTACCTGTACCCGTAATTCGTACATTGCCATTAGTAGTGTTAATTGTGTTGCCTTGGCGATCGTTATTTGCGATCAAATTGCCTTCGGCTGCATCATTTACTCCGTCGCCATTACTACCAATAAAGTTGTTAGATGCCCCGCCCAAAATTAATACGCCATTACTCGTATTCCCTAAATCAACAGTACCCGTAACATCAGTGCCAATGTAATTCCCCTGCACCGAATTACTTGTAGCAGTCGCACCATTAATCTGGATAGCTTGCGAACCATTGCTAGAGATGATGTTTCGCAATGCTGGCGTTGAACCCCCAATTGTTACATTGTTAGCATTCAGTATGTACACCCCCAAACCACTGTTGCCCAAAGCACCAGTACCCGCTGCATTCGTGCCGATATAGTTGCCAGCTACTACAGTTCCGCTACCTTCAATGAAGATGCCCAACCTAGCACCAACACCGCTCGCGCCGCCGTTTCCAGAGATGAGGTTGCGTTCTGCTGTATCATTTACACCGTCGCCGTCTGTACCAATGCGAGTCCCTGTAGCGCCGCTGCCAACCCAAATGCCGCCCTGATAGTTAGGCTGCGCTGTAGTGCCAGCTAAGTTAGTACCGATATAGTTGCCGTAGATCCAACTGTTGGAACCTGCGAACACGCCAATGCCGAAAGCGTTGCCTAAAACAGCATTAGTAGGAAACCTATTAATCGTTAACCCCCGCACAACACTGTTGCCAGCTTGGATAATTAGCCCAAAGTTTCCAAGCGGCACAGATGTTCCATTGAGTTCGATCGGGGGCGGCCCAGTGTAGCTTCCACCGCCTTGAGTCCAGCCGTCAATTGTTAAAGTGTCGGTAATGGCTGGCAAACCGCTGAGGAGGTTAATTGTCTGTGTAGAACCTACAGCGCCAATGCTGAATTGGATTATGTCTGAAACACCAACAGTACC
Organism: Kamptonema animale CS-326; assembly: GCF_028330895.1. Lineage (NCBI taxonomy): Bacteria > Bacillati > Cyanobacteriota > Cyanophyceae > Oscillatoriales > Microcoleaceae > Kamptonema > Kamptonema animale. Next base: position 2,435 of record NZ_JAQMUA010000456.1, read on the forward strand.
ATTGGCAATGGTAATTGCTTCCCGCAAGCTGCCTGCACCGCTGTCAAGGGTGTTAGTAACGGTATATGTAGCCATGATGCACCTTGAGCCTGATAGGGATGTTGAGATTAAGTATGCCCAAGCCTAACAGTTGTCACAGCAAATGTCAGAGACTCGAACTTTACAGCCTCGCGGTGAGATATCCATCAAATCCATAGGAATAAGGCAAACTAGAGATTAGCTACAAAAAGTTCTATGACTGCCCATGATTTGGCCATTTAAGCCTCGCTATCGCAAACAAATCGCTCGGATTGAAGTCAACGGCGCTATTGGCGCAGAAGCCCGCAAGCGCGTGCTGGAAGCTCTCAAAACCGTTGAAGAACGCAAGTTCCCCGCCTTGCTGCTGCGGATTGACTCTCCCGGTGGGACTGTCGGAGATTCCCAGGAAATCTACAGCGCCCTCAAGCGGCTGCAAGAAAAAGTGAAAATTGTTGCCAGTTTTGGCAATATTTCGGCTTCTGGGGGTGTCTACATCGGTATGGGTGCCCCCCACATCGTCACCAATCCTGGTACGATTACGGGCAGCATTGGCGTGATTATCCGGGGAAATAACATTGAAGGGCTGTTAGAAAAGGTTGGTGTTTCGTTTAAAACGATTAAATCTGGCCCTTACAAAGATATTTTGGCTTTTGACAGAGAACTGACTGAGCCGGAGAAGGAAATTCTGCAAAACTTGATCGATAGCACTTATCAGCAGTTCGTAGAAACGGTTGCTGAAGCCCGAAATATCCCAATTGAAACGGTCAAAACTTTTGCCGACGGTCGGATTTTTAGCGGGCAGCAAGCTTTAGAACTGGGTGTGGTTGACCGTTTGGGAACTGAGGATGATGCCCGTCGCTGGGCGGCTGAATTAGCAGGTCTTGACCCTGAAAAAACGGAGTGCTGCACTCTGGAAAAACCTAAACCATTTTTAAGTCGTGCATTAGGCAGTAGTCTGGATACATCGGGGCTGTCTTCTGCGAGGAATTGGCTAGAATTTGAGCTGTCTGTTAGTGGTCTACCACTTTGGCTTTATCGACCATAATTGCATAATTGTTAACAGTTAACGGTTAACCGTTAACCGTTAACTGTTGGTTGAAGGATACTTATAACAATGGAGGATGTTTGCGTGGAGTGGCGAGTAAGGGCGATTCGCGGGGCAACTACTGCCTCAGAAAATTCGGTGGAAGCAATTGCAGATGCGGTGAGGGAACTGTTAGATGAACTGGAAGGGCTCAATGACCTCGACCCGGAAATGATTATTAGTGTTACTTTTTCTGTCACTCGCGATTTGGATGCTATCTTTCCGGCTGCGATCGCGCGCGATCGTCCCCGCTGGGCTAATGTTCCTCTTTTAGATGTTCAGCAAATGCACGTTGAGGGTAGTTTGCAACGTTGCATCCGATTTTTAATTCACATTAATTTGCCAGAAAACCATACTCAAATTTATCATCCTTACTTGCGAGGGGCTAAGAATTTGCGGCCGGATTGGAATTTAGCTAGTGTTAGTTACTCTTAAAGTGTTTTTGGCAATAATTTTAGTAAAAACACAAGCACGATCGCTTTAGCAAGATGTGTTGTTGTTGTGACCTCATATCCAGAAAAACCTAGATTTATTCTTGATGAAGTTCAGCGGATAGGTGTCAGTCAAGCCATCAGCCGAGTCAGAAAGCAGATCGTTTGGAAGCCAGGGAAAGCAGCCAATCATCTTGCCAAAAGGATTCGGCTAGGTCATTTACCGGATGATGCAAACTTAGAAGAATATGAGGCAATTATCACTTATGTAGTCACCGCCATCAGTGCCGATATTTATCTATATATTTATGGAGAAACTATTTATCCCACAGTGGTAGCCTATGTTGACGATCAACTTTGATTAGTGATGATAGGTTTGAATGGTGTTTTAGAAACTGCATTTCCTCCAGATCGACCTCAAAGCTATCTGGCAATTTCATCTTTTGTATATCTTGGTTTAGTCAAGGAGTTAGACTGTGAATAATTTATTAAAACATTATTGTATTTGCGTTGAATTTCCTGATGTCAGCGGTATGGAGCATTTAGAAATGCTACAAGTTCGCGATAGAATTAATGAAATAGAATCTCAACTTACTACTGATGAAAAAACCTTGCTTGCCAAAGCAGATCGGCAATTAATTCAGAATGCAAAAGATTTTTTTCAGGAGTTATTACACTTTGTTGATTTTGCTGAAATACGCGAAAATCAAGCTATTTCTCCCGCTCGTTGGTGGTGGTATTTAGATGTATTAGCATCCTTGCCAATTTCGACGGAACAAGAGCTATTAACACCTTCTAGGACAGCATGAATGTATATTGAAAAAATTAAATACTTTTATGTGATGAAATTAGGGTTGCCATTGCACTCTCAATCATTCTGCTATTCCCAAATTCGCTGTAAATTCAAGGTAAATCCCGGCAAAACATCTTCCCCAGATAAGGTTTGAGGAGATTTTAATAACTCTGCTTCTTTACCAGGTCGATAAATTTCTACTTCTTGTTTTTTACGCTTAATTAACCAGCCGAGATGGCAGCCATTTTCAATATATTCCTGCATCTTTTCTTGAGTCTTGCTGAGGCGATCGCTTGGTGAAAGAATTTCAATTACAAAGTCAGGACAAAGGGGGATAAATTTCTCTCTTTGTTCGGGAGTTAAAGCCTCCCAACGAGATTTTTCTACCCAAGAGGCATCGGGGGAACGATTGGCTTTATTTGGTAGAGTAAAACCTGTAGATGAGTCGAAGACTTCGCCGAGTTGGGTTTGTTCGTTCCATATTGCCAATGTTACTATTGCTTTGACTTTGCTTTTTCCTGCTTCTCCTCCTGTTGGCGGCATAACGATTAATTCTCCTTTGGCATTCCGTTCTAGTTGTATGTCGGAGTTTTCTTGGCAGAGTTGAAAAAACTGTTCTTCCGTAAGTTGGATAATTGGGTTTAGGTTGAGGGTAATTTGAGTCATGGCAGTTGTGAGAAGCTAGCTTGTCTGACCAATAGATTCATTTTATACCAATTAAAAAAATTCTGTTACAACTATAGTGTTGGGTTTTGTTCCTCAACCCAATCTAATCCTAATTCTCCAAAGTTATGCTACAGTAGCAAAAGCTGACAAAATTTAATCCCATCCGGCTATAGAGGTTATTTATTCTGTTGAAAATTTACCAAGCAAAGCGCAAACTTTTTCTTTAAGCCCATCTAAATTTTCAGAGGCTGTGAGTGGACATTTTCATCATCAGGAAAAAGGTTATAAAGGAGTACAGCAGCTCGGATTGAGTATATATTCTCTGGCGGTGGTTCATTTTTCCCCCAATCAATTGTGGTCTGATTTGACGGGAGAATAACCACCGTACCATCAGCGATCTGATGACGATTTTTCAGAGATTTTCCGTTCATCAAGTCTTGTAAAAAGAATTGGTATTTTTTTGCTGTATTGGGCGCTATGATGGCTAGTGCTTCAAGAATTTCTAGGATGTCAACTGGGTCTGCTTCTGATTCTTGAAATTCCGCTATAACAACTTCTAATGCCTGAGTTAACTGGGGAGTTACTATGCCGATTTTGACCACAGTATTAATGGCGGGCATAAGAGCTTCATACTCTAATTGAGAAGCGATAGCTTCGGCGATTTCATTGACAATTAAATTACTTTCTATGCCGTCCAGAGCTAAACGACAAAGTGTATTAATGGCCAAAGGTTGAGTCCAGTCAAACTTACCAAAGGCAATCTTTCTGAGCAGAGGTAATGATGTTTCCCTATAGTTATATAAAATTTCCAAAATTGCTTGTTGACAACAGGTTAGCCAAAATCCTAATCCTTCAAATTCCTTACCAAGTACAGATGGTTTCTGAGGCGGCTTGTGTAAAAATTCCGCCAGATGATCGATAGACTCACGACCCAGTTGTTGGGAAATATTTCTAGCTCTTTCTTGGAAAATGTCGGGTGTTTTAATAGATGAAGCTACCCAAGCGATCCCACTAGCTATTTTATTTAATGGCATATCTGTGTCCTAAAAAACTATAAAACTATAGTTTAATTTAGGGCTTGCTGAATCAGTGCCCGGAGGTGATGCAGTCTGGGTTATGCGATCGCGGAGGGAGAGTATGGTGCAAGAAAAACAGGTAAAATAGGTCAAAAGCCTTGCATCACCATCCCTCACCATGTACAGAAAAGCTG
>NZ_JAQMUA010000457.1:0-35680 GCF_028330895.1 Kamptonema animale CS-326
CTCTATGGCCTTGAATATCTCCGTACTTGGGATTTTGGGAGATACTAATGAAAATTCTTTGAGATGCACCTTACTTGCTCTCCATTTTTGGACACCATACCTAATTTACCACTATTTAAGCCTTAACTGAACCGTATTGAGTTATAGTTGTAGACGATCAACACTCGCATCGGGAGATGATCTCAAACCTTCTCAAAGGTAGCGGCATCAATGTGATTGAGGCAAGCGATGGAGTTGAGGCAATCGAGAAAATAGAGGTAAATTGCCCAGATTTAATAATTTTAGACATCGTGATGCCAGGAATGAATGGATTTGAGGTTTGCCGCCGACTCAAAAATAATCCTCTAACGCAGAATATACCCATAGTATTTTGCTCGGTTAAGGGGGAAGAGTTCGATCGTTATTGGGGTATTAAACAAGGAGCAGATGCTTACATTGCTAAACCTTTCGGGCCGCGAGAACTTGTAGGAACTGTGAAACAATTTTTGCGATCGTAGGGGGTGAAATTGTCGTGGAGGTGCTGTTTTTGCTACGCGACGCGATAGCCGCCAAAAATAAGTGCGAGTGCTATCCGTACCGCTTCTGTTTTTGTTAAAATAGTATCTGGTTCCGTATTGTGCAAAAAAATTATGACTCAGATGCCTATGCCATCGGTAATCCAAGAACATATTGAAATTACTCCGGGTGTTTGTGGCGGGAAACCGCGTATTGCCGGACACCGAATTAAGGTACAGGATATTGCGATTTGGTATGAAGATATGGGACTTTCTGCCGATGAAATTGTTTATCACTATCCCTCAATTACTTTAGCTGATGTCTATGCTGCTTTGGCGTATTATCACGATTGTCGGGAAGAAATCAGACAACAAATTAGAGAAGATCGAGCTTTTGCCGGCCAGATGCAGGCGCAAACTCCTTCTCTACTTCAGGACAAATTAAAAAATCGTAATGTCTGAAACTATTCGCTTTCATTTGGATGAAAATGTTAGTAATGCGATCGCTGAAAGTTTACGACGGCGTGGCATTGATGTGACAACTACGCCATCAGCAGGATTGATGGGGTTTCCAGATGAGGAACAAATTGCTTTTGCGCTTGAACAAGACCGGGTTATTTTTACTCAGGATACAGATTTCTTGCGGCTGAATCAAGATGGGGTTATTCATAATGGTATAGTTTATTGTCAGCAGAATAGTCGGCCAATTGGAGAAATTGTGCGAAGTTTAATTTTAATTTGGGAGTATGTAGAACCGGAAGAGATACGCGGGCGAGTTGAATTTATTTGATATTATCGTCTCTTTTTAATCATTCAAAATCGCAGTTGATATGAAATAACCAGTTTTCCTCACGAAGACGCTGCCATGCTTTGCGGATATGTTGAGGTTTAAAGAGATCGCCCTTACGAATACTCCATTCTTTTACAAGAGAGATCGCTTTCTCCACATCTTCTACTGCTTGATTATCTTCCTTAGTCACCCAGTGAACTGTTGCTAATAATTCCATCCCATAAGGAGTTTCAAAGCCTTCAATTAACCTACTAACACGCTCTAATCTAGCATTAGCATCAGGGTTATTTTCTAAAAAGGTTTCTGCCGCTTTTTTCCCTTCTGGTAATACATAAACCTGCGCCTCTTGGCTTCGATCTCCATAACCTCTGATATAATGTCCTTCTAATGTTTGAAAGACATGATGGAGATTATTAGCATAAGGGCCGTATTTGTCCCTAGCATACTGCAACTTTAGGGGTTCCCCTGCAACTTGAAGAAAATATGCTAATTTTTGAATTTCTAGCATTGTTAACCGATAACCAGGAAGCCCATATAATTCTAGCAAGCGAATATACAAGGCACGGGCGCGAGTCATTTTGGGTTTTTCTGTAGCTACCCGCATTCTATCAACTTGAGGAGTATTCTGTGGTGCAAACAGCAAAACTTTTACATTTGGTAAGTCAATAAAAGCTGATTCAATTAAGGGTTTTACCTGTGTCCAAGATAAACCACCGTTTCCACAACCCAAGGGCGGAATAGCGATAGACTTAATATTTAATCGCTGAATTTCTGCGATCAGTGCTTTAAGTCCAATCTCTATATCTTCTATCCGTGAATTGCCTTTCCAATGGCGTTTTGTCGGGAAATTAATAATGTAACGGGGATTAAATAAGTTGCCAGTAGAAACTACAAACATTTGTCCTGGCTGCACTTTACTACTACGACAAGCTTGTGCGTATTGGCGGAAGTTTTCGGGAAATGCTTGTTTAAATTGTAAAGCAATTCCTTTGCCCATAATGCCAACACAATTAACCGTATTAACGAGGGCTTCTGCGTCTGCGTCTAAGAGGTTGCCTTGCTTGAGTTCTATCATAATATTTTCTGTTGATCTTATTCAATAATAACAAATTGGGTGAATCTTGAATTGTAAATCATATATCTTTACTATTTAATAATACCAAGCTGTGCGAATCTTTACTGGTGGCTGATGTGTGGTATTATTTTCTAAGATTTTATCTACTTCTGTCTTAATTTGGTAGTTTTTAACTCCGATTTCTGTTACTAACTGCCAAGGGAAAAAGTTGTAAACTAAAAACTCAGCTTGACGCTTGCGTTTTCTATCAGGATGTTCATCGGTATCATACCAGTATCGCGCGTTCATAACTTCCCAATCAATAGCCTCATCCAGATACTCTAGGTCATCAAAAAAATCGGTGAATTTTATAACTGCATGACCATCTGTAAAGGCAAAATGTAAATTACTATCGGCAATCTTTTCTGCTTCAGAAACTAGGTAAATTATGGGAGTTTGACCTTCGCTATAGCCTTCTATTTTTCCCATACTAATAGCATAGAGCATTGGGGAACGTGGGGCAAAATAGAATGGGACATAATCATGCAATACCCCGCCTGCACTGCAAGGTACGCGAGTTGTGGCGCGGCGGTATTGTATACTCTCGTAGGCGATATTAGTGTACTCGGCTTCGGCTTCATACATGGCGTTGCAAGCTAATAATCCATCGGCTTTAACAATGGATTCCAGATTATTGATATGGGTAATATGATAGATAAATGTTGGCATGGCAATTGTAATTTATTTTGCCTAATCCTAACACAATTAGGATTTAGGTAAAACTGTATACAAGATAAACCAAATATCCTGGCGATTGAAATCGCGGCTACACAAACAAAGTCCGCCTGCGCGGACTAAGATGTAAACTTAATCAATCTATTTCCCAATGCAAAATCTACTAAAAATTCGATCTAAAACTGATTCTGTCACTCCTTCTCCGGTGATTTCTCCTAAAGCTTGAATTGCCCCACGTAAATCGATTGTCCAAAAATCCAATGGCAATTGATTGTTAATTGTATCCGCGCATTGTTCCAAAGAAATTTTTGCCCTAGTTAAGGCTGCTGCTTGCCTTTGATTAATCGCTAAGTCTAAATTTCCAGCTTGTAAATCTCCCGCATTAACAGCAGTTAAAATTGCTTGTTCTAAATCTTCAATTCCTTGATTATAAGCGGCGGCGGCTAGAATTTTTGATTGGGGATTTTCGATTTTTGATTGAAGTATTTCTAAGTCATTTTCCGAGACTAAATCAATTTTATTAACGATCAAAATTACCGGGCGATGTTTTACCTGTTGGTAAATTTCCCGATCGCCCTCTGTCCAGCCCGCTGCGGCATCGATCGCTAATAAGACTAAATCAGCAGACTCAGCCGCCTGACGCGATCGCGCTACCCCAATTTTCTCAACCCGATCCTCTGTCTCCCTAATTCCCGCTGTATCCAACACCTGAATCGGGATTCCACCCACCACTAACTGCGATTCCACGACATCCCGCGTTGTCCCTGGTAAATCCGTCACAATGGCGCGATCGCACCGACTCCAAGCATTCAGCAAACTGGATTTACCCACATTTGGCCGCCCGACGATCGCCACTTTTAAACCCGATCGCAGCAATTCCCCAGAGTCAGCCGTCGCCAAAATCCTTGACAATTCCGCCAAAATATGCTGAATTTGTAACGCGATCGCCCCCTCATCCAAGGGTGGTAAATCTTCCTCAAAGTCAATCCGCGCCTCAATTTCAGCCAACACATCCAGACAAGTCGCCCTCAACTCGCGGATGGGTGTAGCCAATTTCCCCTGTAAACCAGCCAAAGCAGCCTGAGCCGCAGCAGGCGATCGTGCCCCCACCAAATCCGCCACACTTTCCGCCTGACTCAAATCCAGTCGCCCATTCAAAAACGCCCGTAGCGTAAACTCTCCCGGTTGCGCCAACCTCGCGCCAGACTCCAGACACAACTGCAAAACCTGTTGTACGGCCATAATTCCCCCGTGACAGTGGAATTCCACCACATCCTCGCGGGTATAAGAGCGCGGAGCCTTCATAATTAACAATAGGGCTTCATCTACCAATTGCTGAGACTGGGGGTGACGGATGTAGCCGTAGAGAATGCGGTGAGACTCCCAAGATTGATTACCAGGCGCGTGAAATAGGGTGTGGGCGATCGCGATCGCTTCCTCACCAGAAAGCCGGACAATACCTACACTACCCTGTTGTGGCACAATTGCCGTCGCGATCGCTGCGATCGTCTGACCTGTTGTTAATATCTCCGACATCTTTCTCTCAATTGTTAACGGTTAACTGTTAACGGTTAACGGTTAACTGTTCTGTAATTATGTTTATACCACCAGATTTAATATCATAACAGTACATAATTAAATGTAGGGTGGGCGCTCGCCGCAAAAGGCTGTAACTCATAGCAGAAGATGGTTGAGGCGAGCGCCCACCTTACAGTTTATAGCGTTTATTTATGTCCATTTACTTAATATCATAACAGTTTTCAATTACCATTAGCAATTAGCAATTAGCAATTAGCAATTAGCAATTAGCCCTTATCCAACTTAGTCCCACAATTCTTGCAAAATCTAGCATCCTTATCATGTACCGACAAGCCACAACCATTACACACAGTTTCTACCTGATTAGCAGTTTTCACAAATTGCTTAATTAAATCTCCCAATTGCCAAGGAATGAGAGCAATACCGTTCAAAATCATCAAAACAGTTAAGAATCTTCCTGTCTCCGAAATCGGAGTAACATCCCCAAATCCCACAGTTGTCATTGTCACCACTGAAAAATAAACCGCATCCAAGAAAGTATTAAATTTCTCAGCATTAACGGGATGTTCAACTTGATAAATCAAACCAGAGTAAACAAAGATAATCGTAAACAGCGTAAATAAAATCCTGGCAAAAATCACCCCATCGTCGCTGCTGATGCGGAAGATAGAAATTTTGAATTCAAAAAATCGGAGAAGCCGCAAAATCCGAAACCACCGAAATATACGGAGAAAGCTGATATTGACTATACCCAGAAAAAATGGTAAAATAGCCAGCAAGTCAATTAAAGAGAAAAACTTAAAAACAAACTTAAGTTTTTCATCCGCACACCAAAAACGGACTAAATACTCAAAAGCAAAAATTATTAAAATAGCAATATCAAGAGCTTCAAGTTCAATTCTCACTGGTTCAGAAAGAGGGTAAGTTTCAGCCACAAAAATCGCTGAAGATAGCAGAATTAGCCCCGTAATAATTAAACTAACAGCTCTCCCAGCGGGAGTTTCAACATCTTCGAGATAAAAAGCAATCTGTTGGCGAGTTAACATAAGTGGTATAATTGAAAAAGTCTTTATATTTTAAAATTCCAATTGGATAACAGCTATGTCATCAACTACAACATCTAAATTTTCCTCAGTTTACGGCCCAGTCAAGTCTTGGCGATACGGGCGATCGCTAGGTATTGACCCCATCGGCCCAGTTTCTACCTGTTCCTTTAACTGCGTTTACTGTCAACTGGGAGAGATAGAAGTTAAAATCAGCGATCGCGCCATTTTTATCCCTACCAATCAAATCTTAGAAGATTTACAATCCTTCGCGCCTTGGGATGTAGATAGCATCACCCTCAGCGGTAGTGGGGAACCGACGCAAGCTTTGAATTTAGGCGAAATTATCGCATCTGTCAAAAAATGCACCCACCGCGCGATCGCAGTATTGACGAATGGAACCTTACTGACTGACCCACAAGTAAGTTCCGAACTAGCTTTAGCAGACAAAGTATCGGTAAAATTAGATGCAGTTAGTAGCGATCGCCTCCAGCGCATCAATCGTCCCGTCCCAGGAATTGACTTACAAAGTATTCAGACCGGTTTGCAACAATTTCGGCAACAATATAATGGAGAGTTCGGTATTCAAACAATGGTTTTATCACCCTGGGATGCCATAACTAAAACAGAATATATCCGTTTAATGCAATCCTTAGCGCCTGCGGAAATTCAACTCAATACCCCCACCCGACCAAAACCTTTAACTCGGCAATTAGATGGGAGAGGAAATCACACTGCTGAGGATCGTCCTTACCCCGTGCAAATTCTTAAATGTGTCAGTTCTAGCGAATTAGAAGCGATCGCAACTCAGATTCAACAAGAAACTAATATCCCCGTGCGTTTTGCCCCGCACACACTTTAGTAACGCCGCCTTCTAGGCGGTTTCTTTACCGCCTAGATGGCGGCGTTACATATAGTTTTGCCTAAGTCCTACAGATGTTACGTCTCATTTAAAGATATCATTAAAATTAGGTTGACAAACGCAACCCAAGTCTGAAAAGGCAAGAGCCCAACTAACCGTTTAGCAAAAATAGCAACTTTCTTAGATAGTAGGAAGGAACAAAAGCCCATGACTGTACAATTAATTAAAGGTGGCAGATTCAATCTTTCTCAAGAAGTGCCGAATTTGAAAAAATTAGCGATCGCCTTGGGTTGGCAAGCCAATCTAGCAGGTAAGAACTGTGAAATTGACGCTTCAGCATTTATGCTAGGAACAGATGGCAGAATCCCTCACGAAGATTATTTAGTATTTTACAATAATACTAAATCTCTTGATGGTTCCGTGAGACAATCAGCTACCGATAACTATTCGCCCAGAAAAGGATACATCAATACGCTTTACGGAGTTGATTTATCCAAAATGGATACGGCGATTGAACAGATTGTACTCATTGTTACTATCCACGATGCCGAGTCAGTAGGTATGAACTTTAGCAAAATTTCTAATGCTTTTATCAGTCTTTATGATAGTCAGACAAAAGTTGAATTAACTCGCTACGAATTAAAAGAGAATTTTACAGTCGAGACAGCCTTAGAATTTGGACGCTTATATAAAAAGAGTGGAGACTGGAGGTTTCAGGCCGTAGGACAAGGATATAAATCAGGATTGCGAAGTTTTGTTGAAAAGTATTATGTGGAAAAGTGACGCGATCGCCATATTTAGCAGCTTGATTCTATAATCTCACTGAGAGTTGTAAACAAGCGATCGCAATGACTAGAAGCTTTGCGAACCCGCTCAACATTCAACATTTCTAACAGCTTAGAACCGTGTTGTATCTTGTGATATTCGCCTTTTGATTTTGTATCACGGGTAGCAGCTTTCAAGCTTGGCTCTAACAAATCCTTATCAATCGTTTCTACATTGAGATTTTTGGGAATAGAATTTTCTTTAAATCCCTGACCATAGAATTTTTTTAAAGCCTCAACGTCAGCAATAAACCAAGCCTCCATCGCTTGAACCATGAGATGACAGTGACTATCATCAACCCCTGGCGCATCCCAATTATCCTTAGACTTCAAATGTTCCCAAGGTGTCTGCTTTTTTACAGTCGCTTCGGAGTCAACAAGCAGGATAATAAAGGCATCAGGGTGATCTTCCAAAGCATTTTTAAAATCCCTGAAAGCATTGTTACGAGAGCCACAAATAACGATCTCCCATCCTATTTTTTTACTGCGTACAATCTCTTTAATGGGGTTAAAAAAACTGCTAAACCCTTGTCGAATTAATCCTTTTGTATTCTTACCATCGCCACCACCTTCGATGTAAATCCGAATCTCCTTTACCATTTATTTCCCCCGATTTCTCCCATCCGCCAGAGGTCTCCGAGAGTATAATTTTCTAGCCATTTTTTCAATCTTTCAGGATCGAGACGGCGTAGGTGACTTCCTCTTTCATCTTGATCGCATACTAACACCGACTCCGGCATTAGCGCAGAAACTAAAGCATCCGAATGAGTAGTAATAATTAATTGTGTCCGCTGTGAAGCTTCGATGAGCATTTCAGCAATGGTAGGTAAAATATCTGGATGTAAACCAATTTCCGGTTCTTCAATACAAATAACTGATGGTGGAGTAGGATCTAGCAATAAAGCCATTAAGAACAAATAACGCAGTGCTCCATCTGATAGACGAGTAGCAGGGATTGGCTGAGTTAATCCAGTTTCGCGGATAAATATTTGGACAGTTCCACCATAAATCTTGATACTAATTTCTTCGGCTGCATTGTAGAACTTCTTTAAGTTTTCAATAACTTGCCTACTTCCTAATTGATATTGTAAGTTATTCAAAACCAAGCCTAAATTACTACCATCTTCTAAAAGAGGATGCTCAGGCAAGTCAGTTTGCTGAGACTTTCTTGCTACTGAATCTCTGCCTGTCTGCCAGTTTCGATATAAACTAATGTCAGAAAATTTACTACCTAAATATAATATTTCTGGGTACTGTTCGGGATCTTTTCTTTGAGATAAAATAGACTGATCTGGAAGGATATTCTCTCGTTTTAGAACCCGCTTGTTTTCACCTTTCAGTTTAATAACTGAGCTTCCTTGGTCGTTATAACGATAGTAGAAATCCGATGAAGAGCTAGGAGAAATATCTTCTAACGCCTCGTCTACCACTTCAAGTCTCTGACCATTTATAGTAAAATTAATTTGATAACGCAGAGGCATTATACCTTTGGGGTAATCCAAAATAGCTTCAATTTTTGCTATAGGAATATCTTTTCCACCTTTCCACAAAAAATCACTAATCCCGCCCCCTTGCCGAATTGGGGCAACTAGGTCTGTAGGCAATGCTTTCAAAATTCCAATAGCTTCAATTAGGTTAGATTTCCCAGAAGCATTAGGGCCAATCAAAACATTAAGAGGTTGCAGTTCGATTTCTTCCTCTTCATTACCATAAGAAAGGAAATTTTGCAGTCGCAGCGAGTGAATAAATCTTTTACCTTCCACCTTGTCCTCCGATCGCAATTCTCAGCTATTATAAACTCTGAAGCTTTCTTTACTCCGAGAACCATGCTGCTCAAATCCACCACCCGGCATATCCGCATCTACACCGCTACTCTCGAAAACAACGAATTCGTGCCCAGCCAAGACTCTCTGACTATCGATATCGATCCAGATAACGAACTAAACTGGACTACTGAAACCCTCAACCAGGTTTACCGCAAATTTGACGAGCTCGTAGAAAGCTATAACGGCGAAGACTTAACAGAATATAACCTCCGCCGCATTGGTTCAGAGTTAGAACACCTCGTGCGATCGCTTCTTCAGCAAGGCCAAATCAGCTACAACCTTAATAGCCGCGTCCTCAACTACAGCATGGGACTCCCCCAAGTTGACTCTCAGATTAGCGTCTAGCCAATTTAAGAAGGAAAGGGAATAGAAGATGTCGCCCCCCCGTCTTCATCTAAGGGCGGGGGAACAAAGTTATCGATCGCATCCGCTAAACCTTCCTCCCCCTGGCTTAAATCGCTCAAATCGCTACTCCCTTCCTCTTTTCCCTCAGCATTTTTAGCTTGCTGGCGCTGCAAAAACTGCTTCATCGCCACTTTACGGTTAGTCATAAAGTGTCCCCAAGAACCAGGGAAAAACTGATCGAGAGTTTCGACGATCGCCCAAACCTCAAGATTCATCATTTTGTAATACAAACCATGAGAATGCTCAAGCGTAGTCAGCAACTCATCGACCTCTAGACTGGGGAGAAATTTGGGATCGGATGACTTTTTTGGTGAGGGGCTCGAATCGGGAATGGGCATAATGTACCTTTGTCAATGCCTGTTTCGTTTTATTGAGTTTTGTTTCAATCCCTGCTCGGAGAGTAATGATTCTCCGTGTCGCTTTCCCCCTTAAATCATATCATTGCCGTATATTCTCTAGATGCGCTCCCAAATTATCGCTCTTCCTGATTCCTTCTGCCAGATCGACAGCGCGATCGCCAAAATAGAGATAGCAAGGAATTAAAAGACCAGAATTGGCTAAAATAGTTCAGATCAGCACTAGGCTGAGAGGCGTGAGGAACCCCTATGCAGTACGCTGTGCCAAAACATTACTTGTGGGCTATCGGTGAAGGGATAAAAGCCTGTCGGCCTGGAGAGCTGATAGCTGGTCGCTACCTATTGAAGGGCGACCGAATTCTGCTCGATACTCAATCCGAACAATATCCCGAAATGCCCGAAGACATTCCGGGCTTTATCACACCCTATCTGAGGCTATTTCCCCATCGCCTCCACGTACCCGAAGTGTACGGCGTAATCCCCCGCACGACTACTAAACTCGGCAGCGACATCTGGCTATTAGAAAATGGCCCGCTATCGACAACCGGCGAAGGCTTAATGCCAGAATTAGCGATCGCCTGGAAAAACGCCACAGCCATGCGCCAATTGTCTTGGCTATGGCAAATCGCTCAACTCTGGCAACCGTGCAGCTCTCAAGCAGTCGCTACTACCCTAATTACCCCCCAACTGCTGCGAGTAGAAGGGCCCTTACTACGGTTATTAGAATTACAGCCCGATCAAAAAGCCCCCAACTTTTCTCATTTGGGCCAATTATGGCAGCAATGGGTGGGAAGTGCCCACCCCACGATCGCCAGTTTTTTAAGACAACTGTGCCAGCAAATGACCGCAGGTCAAGTGCGAACAGCCGAACAACTAATCGGTCAGTTAGATAAAGCCCTAGCCTTATGCGGGCGATCGCTCGAGCGGACAATTTACATCGCCACCGGCACGGACACCGGCCCCACCCGCTCCCACAACGAAGACGCTTGCTACCCCCCCAATGGTACAGCCATCAAAGTATCTCCCGGTTCAGAAGCCTGCGCGATCGTCTGCGATGGTATTGGCGGACAAGACGGAGGAGAAGTCGCCTCCGAACTTGCCGTTACCACACTTCGCGATCGCGTACAGCTTATGCTGCTGCACCCCGCCAATTGCGACCCCCAATCCCTAACCGCTAAATTAGAACGCTCCGCCTGCGCCGCTAACGATGCCATCTCCGGGCGCAACGACAGCGAACACCGACAACTCCGCCAGCGCATGGGCACCACCGTTGTCATGGCGATCGCCCACGCCCACGAACTCTACATCGCCCACGTCGGTGATAGCAGAGCCTACTGGATTACCCGCAGCAGTTGCCGCCAAGTTACTCTAGATGATGATGTCGCCTGCCGCGAAGTCCGGCTCGGTTACGCTCTTTATCGAGATGCCTTACAACAAGTAGCCGCCGGGGCCCTCGTCCAAGCTTTAGGCATCACCTCCTCAGCAACTCTCCACCCCACAGTACAGCGCTTTCCTGTAGACGAAGACTGCATTTTTCTACTATGTTCCGACGGTTTAAGCGATAAAGAGCGGATTGATGAATGCTGGGAAAATGAAATTCTCCCCATTCTAGATGGCACTACTAATGTCGCCAAGGTCAAAGACCGATTAATTGAAATAGCAAATACCAGAAATGGGCACGATAATGTCACGATCGCTCTGATCTACTGTCAAGTAAGACCAAAAGAAGAGGGCAGTACCCTAACAGAATTATCCATCGCCCCCTTAGACGTTCCCACTTATGCCCCTGATGAAGATGATAATGCCGCCCCCAACTTTAGCATCCAAAATGCCGGGGGCAATTCGTCCTTGAAAACCCAGTTTTTCCCCCGTCCTAAAAATCAAAGCCCACTACCTTATTTACTAGGTATTTTATTGCTCTTAGTATTGGGGGGAATGCCTTTGGCTTACTTTTTTAACCCAGATTTTAGTGAAGTTGCCAATCGTTGGTTTCAGGGAAGTTCTGCTGAGAATCCTATTATAGATCCTGTTAGCCCATCCCCTGCAACTCCAGTTCCTACTGCTGTTGTCTCCTTATTTAAAGCTGGAGATGTAATTGAATTTAAACCAGATCCGGGAATCAAGAACGAGCGCTTAATTTTGAGTACCAAATTAGATCAATCTGAGGTTAAAGGTACAGTTCCGCCGGGCAGTATTTTGGAAGTTATCAACACAGAATTTAATGAACAGGGAACTTGGCTGGAGGTAAAAGTTTGCTCTCTTCCCGACCAAGTTAACTCAAATCAAATTAAGCTCAATACTCCTAAAGATTTAGCAAAAGTTACTAAAAATCAGAGCAAACCCTCTCCCTCAGCAGCCACTCCTACGGCTTCCCCGACAATCAAAGCAACTTTTGAACCTGAAGCCTCGAAACTAAAACCGGGAGAAACAGGATGGATTAAAGAAGAAGAGGCAACTCTTAATAAGATTGACCCCAATCTTGACCCTAACTTAGTGCAAAAATGTAATTAGTTAACAGTTATCAAGACTTACGCACCCAACCACAGAAACCGGGTTTTTTTACGAAAATACTTCGCCATTATCCACAGATGCTCTCAAAAACCCGGTTTCTGGAGCCATCAGCGTAAGTCCTAAGTTAAATATTAACTGTTAACTGTGTTGTCTTCTGCCTTCTATCTTCTACTTAATTAAGGGATTTTCGTAGAAACTTCCGACAGTTTAATTACCATTTGTGCTACTGCTTTCTGAACTGCGGTACTCAAAAGATCGTCCTCGTTAGTACCACTAGAAGAGTTACCGCTAATACCTCTTACAGAAACACTACTTTCGCTTTGATCTGCTTCTCCTATACCTTTAGCAGTAGCCAGGATATCGCCAGTAGTAGTGCTAATCAGCCGCGCGTCAATCTGGACATTGGCTTTGGTTTTAGAGGAACTCCCGCCTATTCCCATAAAACCGCCGCCACCTCCTGACTGCTTATCGACGTTAAATCGAGTAATAGTACCGATTAGTACCGCGTCTACACCTAGTTCCTTGCCGATTTCTGCTGCTGTAGCTGCATCGACTGATGCTACCCTGTTTTTCTGTCTGAGAACTTGCTCTAGTTTGCTGCGATCGACTACGGTGTAAGTGCCATTGTTGACAAGTTCGTTAATCAGCATTTCGCTAATGCCTTTGGCGGCTCCTACGCCTCTGTAAGAGCTGTAATAGCTATTGCTGGTGCCATACTCAAAGTCCATGACTACGAGGCGCTTTTTCTGACCAGCTTGAGCTTGTCTCTGTGCTGGTTCGCTAGCGGCGGGTGCGAGTGTGGCTGGTAGAGATGCAGCGGTGAATAGTAGAGCTGCTAGGGAAATTCGCATTAAACGAGTCATCCAGGTAACTTTCATCTATATTTCTCCTCGAAGTGAACTTTACTAGCTTCCAGAATAATTCACCCGCTAGCCGGATGTCAGGCTAATTTTGATAAAAGCCTACCCTAACAACTCTGCTACTTTGAGTTAAACTTTTAGTTAAATAAAAAATTCAGGACGCGATCGCTAAAAAATAGCGATCGGCTAAAATATAATCGCTATATAGTGATTAACTTTTTCACCTCTACTTAGCAATCAGCAATTACCAATCAGCAATTACCAATTACCAATTACCAATTACCAATTACCAATTACAGTTAACAGTTAACAGTTAACAGTTAACAGTTAACTATTACCAATTACTGCCCTCTAGAAACTCCTGAACGCGGCTTGGGAATTTCTACCACAGGCTCGTTCACAGTTAACATCAAATCATTAGGATTCACTATATCCATTACAGGCTCATTCAAAGCGAGCATCAAGCCATCAGCAGTGGCAGGAACTGGAGCTCCGGCCAACTGTGGAGAAAATAATTGTTGGTCGGATACAATACCAGACATCATCGCCACAAACATCGCCGCGATCGCACTTCCTCCCCAAACCAGAGTCCGATTCCGCTTGCGGTCAACTTGTTGGAAAACCCGATTTGCCAAATCTTGTGCAGGTTGCTGTGCAGGTGGTACAGGCATTACCTGTAACTCGTGTCGCAAAGACAGCAATCGATTGTATAAGCCGCGAACCGAGGGATCTGCGGCTAGCCACTCTTCAACTTGGCGGCGTTCAGCAGCCGTCACTTCACCATCCAGGTAGGCACTCAGCAATTCAAAGCGATCTCGCATCATAGTGTTTATGGCACCCTGCCGTTGATTGTTAGAAGCTGGATTCCTAGTTAGTGAATCCCGTAGGAAGTGCTCTTGATGATTTTTATCGGACTCAAATTTAGGATTCATTAGTCACACCACCTCATGGAATTTCGGAACTCACGCGCTGGTTACTCAGCAAAATATCCTTTATTTACGATCTTAAAAGAGAAGTTTGGAGTCAAAGGAAAACTTTACCAAAACCTCACACTACCGTCTCAAAAAGCTAAACTACCGACCATCCAGATACTTTTGCAATTGTTGCTGGAGTCTCTGGCGAGCACGAGCAATTCTGGACTTTACAGTTCCCAGGGAAACACCAGTTATTTCGGCTATTTCTTCATAGGCTAACCCTTCGATTTCCCTAAGAACAATAGTCGTGCGGAATACTTCTGGTAGATCTGCGATCGCTTCGTGTAGCTGATCGTAAAACTCCCTCGTCGTCAAATCTTCATCAGGCCCAGGAGAGTCAGCAGCAATTTCCCAATCTATCTCTCCATCTTCTAGAAAGCGGGGAGCATCTAGAGACATGGGGGGACGAACCCGCTTGCGTTTTCGCAACTCATCATAAAACAAGTTTGTCGCGATGCGGCTGAGCCAGCCTCGGAATTTAGCAGGCTCTTGCAAGCGCTTAATATTCCGGTAGACTCGAATCCAGACCTCCTGAGCCAAGTCTGCCCGATCTTGCCAGTCCGGTGCCAAGTGATATAGAACCCGATCGACGTGGGACTGATAGCGACGCAGCAGTTCGGAAAAGGCAGCGCGATCGGGGCGCAACCCTTCTTGGCATCGCAACACTAAGTCGTAGTTAGAAAGTTTTTCGGCTGGCAATTGCACTTGAGGAACGGTCGCCTCAACCGTAGACCAGGGGACAGAAATAAAATGACTCATGGGCGGAATTCGCTGTGTCAAACTTTCCGCTTTTAATGACGCGCCCTTGAATGCGTGAGTTCCCTAATTTTTGGTACATTTTCAGGATATTTTTTGGGCAACCGGAACAAACCGGACTTTCAAAAATATCTACACAGCATCACTTACTTAAGGTAAAGGGAGTACCCGCAGCTTTTAGCATTATTATGTTAAAAGCTCTTTTGTCTAAATAGCTGAATTTCACACTAAAACTTAACAATTAGCTTCGCACGCTCCTATGCTGACCCAACTACTAGAACCATCAGTAGAAAATTCTTTCTTCCAGATCGGAGCATTGTGTTTCAAAGTGTCCATCCCGTACTGGCAAGCTGCAAATGCTTCTGAACGGTGGGGACAACCAACAGCAACTAAAACACTGATTTCCCCAATCTCCAATCGCCCAACGCGGTGGTGAATTACTACTCGATTAACATCTGGCCACTGACGGCGAATCTCGGTTGCGATCTGCCGGAATACTCGGACAGCCATCGGTTCGTAGGCTTGATATTCCAGAGCTACTACAGGTTGACCATCAGTTTGATTGCGTACAGTACCACTCATCATTACCACAGCACCATTAGCTGCGTCATCGGCTAAAGTGTATATTTCTGCAACTGATAGTGGAGCAAAAGTAATGGCAAAACTATCTTTAGGATGATTGTCTGAAAGAGTGTTGAGGGAAATTGTGAGGGTATTCATGGGCTAATAATAGTTGTGATGCAACTGAATATTGAATCTATTTTCAGCGATCGCCTATCCATAACTCTAACTCAGCACCAGTGATAAGCTTCAGTTACAGATGTTGCGATCTTACTTCTAGGATTTGTAAATTTTATTAGATTTTTCTTTGCGAAAAACAAGCTAAGTGCTATGGTATGGGCTATAACTCGGTAAAATTCCCCAAACTTCCACAAAAATAGAAAATAACCAGGGTTACTGATGTGTTTTCCGACCCATGAGTAATTCTTCTGAAATTCGGAATTTTTGCCTGAGTTTAGCCAGACCAATCTGACATTAAATCAGGAAATTATGGAAACACTAGCATTTACTCATTCCTACGTTACCTACGAAAACCCCGGCCCAGAACTTAAGCTGAGATCCCTTGAGCAACTAGGCTTAAATATTCCCAGTTCTGCATGGATGGGTCTTGCAGGTATTGCAGTTGCTCTATCTGTCTTAACCGTACCTAGTGACGCATACGCCGCCTATGTCCGCACCAATGGCGGTCGGCTAAATGTCCGTTGTGGGCCTGGCATTGCTTATTGCGTACACTCCAAGTTACACAATGGTAGTCATGTCAAGCTCACGGGTCATTATAAGAACGGGTGGGCTCAGATCAAAGGCGGTGGCTGGGTAGCTTCCCAATGGCTAGGCTACGGTCACGCTTCTTCCCATTCCCACAGCCACAAATGCAAGCATTACTATCATTCGTAAATTGAAGGAGCGGAATTAGTTGAACTTTGCTAAGCCCAACCAGTGGGCTTTTTTTTGTGCAATAACTAGCAGACTAGGGACTAGGACTCAGGGCTAGGGAAGAAGGGAAGAAGGCAAAGAGAATATCCTAATGGTCTTGGCGGTTGCTATACTATATAAATTTGCACAAAATTTATTGGTTGAGGGTTAATATAATGGTACTTGAAACCCCATCTATCAAAGCCAAACCAACTGTCACCTGGGAACCCTTACCAGCCAACTTCGTATTACCAGACGATCCTGTGGAGAATATTCAACAACCTTCTCTCGCGGCTGCTCTCACCGATGCACTGGGAGCCGCAGGATATATCCAGCCAGAAATGCTAATTGCCTCTAATTTGGGGCTAGTTGCTACTGTCAATAAAAAGATTGTAGTCAAAGCACCAGACTGGTTTTATGTACCTCAAGTGCATCCTTTAGCAGCGGGAGTCATTCGTCGTAGTTATACTCCTAATACTGATGGTGCTAATGTCGCGATCGTGATGGAGTTTCTCTCAGAAGCAGATGGAGGCGAACTATCAATTCGATCGACTCCCCCCTATGGCAAACTCCACTTTTACGAACAGATTCTTCACGTGCCTACTTATGTCACTTATGACCCCTACGAAGTTAATTTAGAAGTGCGTTATTTGCAAGATGGACGATATGTTTTACATCCAGCAAATGCACAGGGGCGGGTGTGGATTCCACAACTGGAATTAGAGCTGGGAATTTGGTCGGGGCAACGGTTGGGACAAACCATGAACTGGCTGCGCTGGTGGGATAACTCAGGTAATTTGCTGCTATGGAGTTCAGAACAAGCAGAACAGGAACGCCAAAGGGCTGAACAGGAACGCCAAAGGGCTGAACAGGAACACCAAAGGGCTGAACGATTAGCAGCAAAGTTACGTGAATTGGGAATCGATCCCGATTTGCCAGATTGAAAGCTGATGCGCGATCGCGTCTTTATTAATTAAGACACTTTCCATGTATTACACCGTAAGAGCCAAAATTATCTATAAATCAGTATCTTGAGGAGATATCATATCGCTCAACTAGCAGTCTCCCTAGCAGCTTCTCGCAGCCGCTCCACATCCCGCATCGGTGGCGCACCAAAAAGCCGCTTATATTCCCGGTTGAAGTGCGAGGCATCGTCGTACCCCACTCGGTAGGCAGCACTGGTAGCGTCAAGGTTTTCCCCCAGCATCAGACGGCGAGCCTCTTGGAGCCGCAGTTGCTTCTGGAACTGCAAGGGACTCATTGCAGTGACAGACTTGAAGTGATGGTGAAAGCCCGATACACTCATTCCCAGCTCTCGTGCGATGTTTTCAATGCGAAGCGGCTGGTTAAAGTCTTTACGAAGTCGCTCGACAGCTCTGGCAATGTGGTAAGTATAGCCACCCAGAACTGCAATATAACGGAGCCGACTACCTTGCTCGCCCATCAGGAGTCGGTAAATAATTTCCCGCTTAATCAGTGGTGCGAGAATATGAGCTTCAGCAGGGGAATCTAGAAGCCTGACAAGCCGCACCACAGCGTCTAACAGATTGGCATCCAACGGACTTACGTCGATCGCTTTCACATCAGCACGGCTGCGGGATGAGGGATGGCCTGCCTCGACCATCACTGAGCCAACGAGGGTAGGGTCGAGATCGAGGCGAAGACTAAGGTACGGTTGCGCCTTGGACGCTTCCAGAATTTGGCTGACAATCGGCAGTTCTACCGTAGCCAGCAGATAATTCATCGGGTCGTACTGATAGCGATCGCTCCCCAGAAGCACTTCTTTGCTGCCTTGAGCGATCGCACAAAAAGCAGGGATAGAGACACTATGAACGCATTCCGAAGGTGAGGAGGAGCGGTTGAAGTGCAATCCCTTCAGCGGCTCAATCGTCCCATCCTGACGAATAGCCCGTGCAATCCGCTCAGTCAGTTCGCCTCGGTTGGCTTGTGCTCTGTCTGCCTCGCGCTTTGCCTCTTGGTCATTCATTAAAGGGATATCGGACTTTTCACTCGTTTTGGCAGCGTTCATTTCTAAGTTTGCAGGATTGTACAACTATCTTAGACGATCGTTCTATCGCTTAACCTTGAGGATTCCTAAAATGAAGCTAAAGCAATGAAAAACGATTCCAGCTTCTTGTAAGCATCTTGGATTTTTATTTAAGAGAGAACTCACTTTTGATTGGGTAAGAGATGCGCCTAATGACAACCAAATGGTGTCAAGGCTAACCTTGCTTCTTAAAAAATCCCATCCCTATTAATAGAGGAAACGATAAGCGATCGCTCTCTAAGATTGGGCTAGCCACCGAAATTGCATCAAGTGAAGGAATTAAGAAATGGACATTAAACGAAGTGGCTCACAGCCTTCCGCCAAAGGACTGAGTGAATATTTTACCGGCACTGTCCGTATTGACCCCCTGTTCGAGGCACACGATCCAGCACGCACACTTGGTGCCAGTGTCACGTTCGAGCCCAGCGCTCGGACAGCATGGCATAACCACCCATTGGGACAGACCCTAATCGTGACGGCTAGTTGCGGTCTTGCACAGCGCTGGGGCGGTGCGATCGAGCAAATTCGACCAGGGGACGTAATCTGGTTCTCGCCAGGTGAGAAGCATTGGCATGGTGCTACACCAACCACAGCCATGACACACATTGCCATTCAGGAAAAGCTCGACGGCAAGACCGTGGACTGGATGGAGCAGGTCAGCGATGAACAATACCAAACACCAAACGTAAACCAATAGAGGCATCAATTTATGTACAACACGAAAGCTTATTCCGCAGCCAGTGCAACATCACCGCTAGCCTCCGACACGATCGCGCGGCGCGATCCAACCGATCGCGACGTACAGATCGAAATCCTTTTCTGCGGCATCTGCCACTCCGACCTCCATTCGGTGCGTAACGAATGGAGCAGTGTCGTGTCCACAGTCTACCCAATTGTCCCCGGTCATGAGATGGTCGGTCGCGTCACCAAAGTCGGCTCGGCAGTTACCAAGTACAAGGCCGGCGATCTCGCCGCCGTCGGCTGCATGGTTGACTCGGACGGTACTTGCCCCCATTGCAAAGCTGGTCTCGAGCAGTTCTGCCCAAACCTGACTCTCACCTACAACTCCACGGACAAGCACAAGACTGCTCCAGTCACCTATGGTGGCTACTCCGATAGCATCGTCGTCGATGAACGCTTCGTTCTGCGAGTTCCCACCAACCTCGATCTCGCTGGAGTTGCACCACTCCTTTGTGCCGGGATCACAACCTATTCGCCCCTGCGCCACTGGGGAGTCACCAAGGGCAAGAAGGTTGGCGTGGTCGGTCTTGGCGGTCTGGGCCACATGGGCGTGAAGTTCGCCCATGCGTTCGGTGCCCACGTCGTCGTCTTCACCACCTCGCCGGACAAGAAGGAAGATGCGCTCCGCCTCGGTGCCGACGAAGTTGTTGTCTCCCGCAACACCGACGAAATGCAGAAGCACGCTGGCAGCTTCGATTTCATCCTCGATACCGTCTCCGCCAAGCACGACATCAATGCCTATCTCAACCTGCTCCGCCTCGACGGTAACATCACCCTTGTCGGCGCACCTGAGAAGCCTCTGGATGTCTCGGCATTCAGCCTCATCATGGCCCGCCGCAGTCTCTCCGGCTCTAACATCGGCGGCATCGCCGAAACCCAGGAGATGCTGGACTTTTGTGGCGAACATAACATCACCGCCGATGTCGAAGTCATTCCTATCCAGAAGGTCAACGAAGCCTACGAGCGACTGCTCAAGTCCGATGTGAAGTACCGCTTCTGTATCGATATGGCATCCCTTAAATCTGAATAACTGAGGCAGCCCCTAGAAGGAGTAATATTATGTCCGGTCGATTACCATGAATAAAAACCTATGGAAGTATTGGTACGAAAGGAGCGTCATCATGGGCGATCGCGCTTGACATGATATTACTAGCGAAGAAGATGTTCTCTCAAGGAAGTTAGTCAGTTGATCGCTATTATTCCTAAACTGGCTAACCTCACATAGATTTTTGCTGAATTCGCCAACAGTGTCAATTAAGCTTACCACCCCCCATCAGATAGAGCAAAGCCATCCTGACAGCAACACCACTGGTAACTTGTTGGGAAATTAAACTAAATTCGGCATCATCCATCAAGTCAGAACTAATTTCTACACCTCGGTTAACTGGGCCTGGATGTAAAACTTTAACATTGGGTTTGCAGAGCTTAAGGCGATCGCGCGTAATCCCAAACAACTGATGATATTCTCGCAAACTCGGCAACAAATACTGACCCATCCTTTCTTTTTGCAACCGCAAGGCCATCACAAAATCAGCATCTTGTAAAGCAGGTTCAACTTGCCAATGTAAAAATAAATTTCCTTCCCTACCATTGCCACACTCAGCAAATAATAACGGCAACAAAGTAGGTGGCCCCGCCAAATGAACTTCAGCCCCGGTTGCAGTTAAACTCCAAATATTAGACCGAGCTACTCGCGAATGCAGAATATCACCAACAATAGCAATTTTTTTACCAGCTAAATTTTCTAGGCGAGGGTGTTCGGGGTCTAAGAGCGAACAGATAGTAAATAAATCTAACAAACCTTGAGAAGGATGTTCGTGCTGACCATCTCCGGCATTAAGGACGCTTACCTTTGAACCCAAACGATCCATTTCCTGCGCGATCGCCATCGGTACTCCAGCCTGCTCGTGGCGAATTACCATCATATCCGTTCCCATTGCCAAATAAGTCTTCGCCGTATCTAAAATAGTCTCCCCCTTCGTCAGAGAAGAACTTCCCGGCGTAAAATTCAGCGTATCTGCCGACAACCGCTTCGCCGCCAACTCAAAACTATTACGAGTCCGAGTAGAAGGCTCAAAAAATAAATTAGCCACCACTTGACCTTGTAGAGCCGGCACCTTCTTGGTGCGGCGACCAAGCACTTCTCGAAAACTCCCAGCAGTTTGCAGTACCGCGTCGTATTCACCGCGAGTAAAATCAGCAAGAGAGAGAATGTGGCGGCGAGTCCAAACCATAGCCATTTTAGATTTTAGATTTTAGATTTTAGATTGACTACTGTTTCCTGCGGAGCTGTTAAAAACCTCACCGAAATTCATATAAAGAGTTTGGTGGTCGATCGATGAACAGTATCCAGCAATATCAGGCGGCCTTTGCTGCCAGCCTGATTATATTTAGCTTAAATAGTTGCACTCCGCTACCCCCTGAGCTGGGAGAGTCGATTCCCCCGATACCATCACCCCCAGCCACGCCACAGCCTGAAACTATCTATCCCCCAATACTGCCAGCAGTTGAGGCTCCCGTAGGGCCTGATACGGAGACAGTCACCATTTATGGAGTAGACAGTCAGTGCCAAGCTTTGATTCCTGAAGATGTCAACGTTCCGGTAGAACACTCCCTTGAGGCAACAGTGGCACAAGTGTTAGAACAACAGTACACCACAGACTTTGAGTTGAGTTATCGGGTAATTCTCGATCGGCAGAAGAGTTTAGCTATAATAGATTTGCGTATTCCTCCCAACTCCAAACGCCGATTAACCTCTCTTTCCAACTGCGAACAGTTAGCCTTGTTTGGCGGCTTGCGCCAAACCCTCATGGCAAACCGGGGGTGGAAGATTAAAAATGTGCGCTTTACAGAGGAAGGTAAAGAAATTTGGCTCTAGTGTGGCGATCGCGGCCACAATTGCTATATTTTTCGTCATTGAGGCCTAAAGTGTGGTATAGCCCACTCTCAAGATTTAACTTCTTCCTGGTTCCTTGACATTCGCCGAGTAGCTATAACAGCCTGAAGCCGTCAACTCCATGATTAATTCTTTCAACTTAGCCTTAAATCTTCAGTCTTGCTTATACCTACTTGTCAAAAGTAACGATAGTGCGCTAAAAGGTTAGATGGTGACTTTCCAACAAAAATCTACACATAGGCAAAAAGTGAGAGCAGGAAAGTCTTAATTCGAGAGGATTTAAACAATTCAAGAGGTATTATGAGCCAGCAGGTTATACACCCGATGGTCAAATTTCAACGTCAGGTGCAATCACTTGTGAAATCCAACATCATCAAACCGACAGATAGTCTGTGGAAAATCGCTTTACTGTACGGAGACGAGTGGCCGTACTGGAAACAACAACTCCAAGAGTTTGATTTTTCCATGCAAGACCCCGTTAGCGAGTTGCTAGTTGTCGAAGGTTGGGATGAGGACTAGAAAAGTTTTGAGAGATTGCTTCGTGCCTCGCAACGCTATGCGGTTTTGAGTTTTGGGTAACTCTTTTAACTAAAAAGGGTTTCAGTGTACTTTTGGCTAGAGGCAAGCTGCTAAGGCTTCGGCTAGTTTTTTAGCTGTGGGATAGCGATCGCCTGGTTTAGGTTCCGTTGTCCGCGAAATCACAGTCCGCAATTTCGGCGCGATCGTGGGCACCCTTTCCACGTTGAACCCAAAATCTCGACCTCTCTTGCCGTAAAACTTTTGGGGACTTTCCCCCGTTAGCAAAAAAATCAGCGTTGGGCCAATAGCATACAAATCGGATTGACTTAGCGGCTGACCCCGATCCTGTTCCGGGGCAGTGTAGCCCTCAACGCCAATCCGGGTACCAGGGGGTGTCCCTATTTCTTTGACGGCCCCAAAATCGATTACCGCGATCCCATTGTCGCGGTGGCGTACCAGCAAATTAGCAGGCTTAATGTCTCGATGAACGATCGGGGGCTGTTGCGAGTGAATGTAGTCCAACACTTCGCAGGTTTGAATCATCCACTCGATAGCCTGTTGCGGAGTAACCGGCCCCCGCTGATAAATCCGTTTTTCTAAATCTTGACCGTGAAGCATCTCCATCGCCAGATATTTCTTCCCCCCTTCCACAAAAAAGTCAAAAAACTGAGGAATACCTGGATGGTGTAGCGCTTTAAGGGTACGGGCCTCCCTTTCAAAAAGTTCTTGAGCTTTGGCGATTTGGGCCATATCCGCATTCATTTCCTTAAGGACTACCAAAGATGCGGCGGGGGGAATTCCGGGCTGTTGCGATCGCGCCTTCTGGCTATCCCAGGCTAAAGTTGTAGTCCCCATTCCCCCTTGGCCTAAAGTTCGCAACACTTGATATTGGCGAATCGTGCGTTCCACGCTAATTGGTTTGCCACAATGGATGCAGAATAAACTCCCTGGCGGGTTGCCAACATGATTGCAAGTAGGGAGGGGCCCAGGAGTGGGAATTGGGGAGGGAGAATGGGGCAAATTAGCCCATATATCTGAGCTTACCTGGAATTTCAGGATGGGCCCGCCTCGTGCTAGCTGGATCAGGGAACTGTCCGAGACAACACCCTGAGACATCAAAACACCATTGACAAAAGTCCCATTTGTACCCTGATTAACGAGCAACCAAGTGCTGTTAGATGCTGAGTTATTAATTTTTCGTAACTCTAGGTGTTGCCGGGAGACTAGGGAATCGACAATAATAACGTGATTTTCTGGAGAGCGGCCAATGCGAATGATTGACTCGCTATCAAAGATCCAGCGTTGCAGAGGAGTCTGTTTTTGGGGGTCTAAGAGAGTGAGAGTCAACACATTTATAGCTAGGGGCTAGGGGCTAGGGGAAGAAGGGACTAGGGACTAGAGGCTAGGGGCTAGGGAAAGAAGGGAAGAGAATTAAGAGTTTTAGCAATTTAGAGTGTCCTAAACGCCTAAGCGGTTGCTATAGATATAATTTGTTAGTTGATAGTTAATAGCATAGTTGGGAATGCTAGCTTAATTGGGAATTGTAGCTCAATTGGAAGAGCGCTGCGCTATCACTGCCGAGAATGAGAGTTCCAGTCTCCCCTTTCCCACCCAAGGGAGGCTGTAGCTCAAGGGAAGAGCGTGGAATCACAATTTCTAGGGTTGGGGATTCAAATTCTCCTAGTCTTGCATATCTTGGGAACTATAGCTCAATGGAAAAGGGTTTCTATTTCATTGAAGAAGTTGAAGGTTCAAGTCCTTCTAGTCTCTACCCCGTTTAGGGGTGATATTCTGTTTTTTAATCTATTCCTACTCAGGTAGCTAACAGGTGGTTAATATGGATATTCGGCATTGCTGAATATAGGTATGAAAGGTATGAATTCAAGATTTTGGAATTGCTATAAGCCAAGTATAGTGAGTTTTGTAACTTCCGATAAAAGTTGATTCATACCGTCAATCAGCAACGCGGGATATTCAAGCAAAAAAACTAGAAATCTGCCTTGCTGTGTTACAGCAAATTTCCAAGAATTGACGATAATTGGCGAACACGATCGCCTTAAAAGTTTGATCGCAAAAATTTATAAATAAAGAAGGTCGTAAAATTGCCAGTTAGGCTGATAAAAAGCATCAACTTTTGAAAATTTTTAACTGAAACAAATAGCGGAGATTGTCAAGGGAAAATATTATTATATATTCCTGTTAATAAACCGCTAAATTTTGCGTCTTATTGCCACATTTTAATAAACCGATTCCCTGCTATTTTCGCAAAAAAAGTTATAAGCAAATTCATTTTTTTTCATTTAGTCTGTCCTGAATGTGCAGATTTTAACTATGTTTTGGTGCGGGAGGATTTAGTTTAATTACTAAGACCTTAGAGAGTAATCAAACCATTAACGGCGATTATTGGCGATTATTAAGGTGTTGATTGAGACAAATAGAACGGTAGAACGTTGGTATTTTGGTGGCAATCAAATTCAGCCAAATCATGGCTTTTTAGTCGCCAATTTGTTACGTCCCCATTCACATATTCACAGCTTATTTTTGAATATTAATCATTTTGAGTGAGAGTAGCGATCGCTGCTAGAATAATGCGACATACTCAGAAAGATGCAAAAAGCCGACTTGCTCTTACTGTTAAATTAATTTTAGCCAGTTCCCAAATCCAGAAGTAGCGATTTCCCAGCAACCGGAAAAAGAGCGATCGCACGCTTCCCCACCTTAGTTTAATCAAGGTACATCAACTTTTAGCCTTAGCGCTGACGCGATCGCACCTTTAAAACGCACAACGGTTTTGCCTTCTTGCTCTCTAAGACTTAATACCTATAACCCCTGTCTACAAAGGATTATACACGATCGCCAACCTTTAACCCAGGCAAAGCGATCGCGTGCTATGACCCATTTGCTGAAACTGCCATTCAAAAAATTACTTGCCGCCTTCCCATCCCCCGATGCTCACAGAGGCTTTATAAATTTAGTAAACTAAGTTGCTACAGTGAACATACAATAAAATTAAAGGTTAATCATCCGCGCGACCTTCACCCCACTCAACTCCCACCCCGCACCCCGCGTTTTAAGCTAATAGGCATCGAGCGTCATTTCTACAAAGCTCGGAAATGGCATAGCAATTAGGTAAAAGTAGTAAAGGTAGAGGCTTTGCGTACCTGCACTTACTCTGTTCACAAATTGCTCTAAGTCCGAGAGAACATGGGGAAATGGGAAGATGGAGGAGATGGGGAGATAGGGGAGATCATGGAGATATGGGAGTTTTGAGAGATTGCTACAGCAAGCTTCGTTCCTCGCAACGCTTCGCTGTGCATAAGTTTCGAGTTTGAAGAGTAGAAATTCTCCCCCATCCTCCCTATCCTCCCCATCTCCCCCCTCCCCATCCCTCCCATCCTCCCCCACCTCCTGTGCATGAGCCTAAGCGTCAAGTTAACGGTTAACAGTTAACAGTTAACCGTTAACAGTTAATAGTCAAGGGAACTGAAGCTGGCAGGGGATTGCGCGGTCGAAATCGCCAAATTCAGACAAAAAGGATTAAGCGCTACATGGAATTTTCTATCGCTGCACTGCTGGCAAATTTCACAGATGACAAATTAGTTGCCCCGAAAGCTCTGGAGAAAAAACTCGACTGTAACGATTTGACGAGTCAAGCAAAACTTCAGATCGCTTTAGATGCCTTAGAGAAAATTGGCATTTTAGTCAAAGACAAAGGCCGATATCGTCGATTGGTGGAAGAAGACGTAGTAGAAGCAAAACTTCGGTGTTCCAGCAAAGGATTTTGTTTTGCCATTCAGGATACCGAAGGTTCAGAGGATGTTTACGTCCGAGAAAGCCACCTGTCAACTGCTTGGAATGGCGATCGCGTCTTAGTAAAAATCATCAAAGAAGGTAGTCGTCGGCGCTCCCCAGAAGGAGAAGTACAGTTAATTTTAGAACGCGCCAACCCTTCGGTATTAGCGCGAGTCAAGCAAACCAGCAGCCCCACCGGACGTATCGGTTACAGAGCAGTTCCCTTAGACGATCGCCTGCTATTTGAACTCGAACTCTTAGCTAATGGCGTTAACCTCCAAGAAGCGATCGATCATCTAGTTCATGTGGAAGTCCTGCGCTACCCTCTAGGTAGCCATCGACCAGTTGGCAAAGTCGTTCAGGTACTAGGTTCTGACGCTGAAGCCGCCGACGATCTCGATATAGTTTGCTGCAAACACGACCTACCTCGCTCTTTCCCCGCTGTCGTGTTTAGAGCAGTTGAAACTTTGCCTACTAAGCTGAAAAAAACCGAACTCAAAAAGCGGTTAGATTTACGCGGCTTATTAACAGTTAGTTTTGCCAGTTCTGAGTTCTCAATTTTGAGCTTTGACTCAGAAGCTGAAACTCAAAATTCAGAGCAGCCAAATACTCCCTCTACTGTTCAAAACTGTATCGAACACGCTTTTACTCTCGAAGCTACTAAGTCCGGCCAGTGGCGAGTAGGAGTTCACATCGCTGATGCAACTGAGTACGTGCGTCCCGACTCACCAATCGATCGCGAAGCTCGCAAGCGGGGTAACTCAGTACATCTAGCTAAAATGGTTGTGCCAATGTTACCAACGGGAATATCGAGCGATCGCTGCTCTTTGCTACCTGAGCAAGAACGCCTAGCTGTGAGCATATTACTCACCCTCGATCGCTCGGGGGAGCTAGTGGAGTATGAAATTCAACCCAGCGTTATTCAAGTTGACTCCCGCCTCACTTACAGGGAAGCTCAAACAATTCTCGACTCTGCACCCGATGAATCCATTCATCCTGAATGTTTCGTATTGCAACCTTTCCTCAACGAACTCGCAGCCGCCAGCAATGCCACCAAATCTCAGCGGAGAAACCGAGGAGCCTTTGAATTAAACCTGCCGGATACCACTTGCCACTATGACGATGAGGGAGAATTAGGAGCTTTTACTGTGAATAATGCTACCCCCATTCAGTCTGTGGTAGCTCAGTTAGTTGTACTAGCAAATCAAGCCGTTGCCACCCATTTACAAGCTTTGGGAGTACCCGGAATTTATCGCGTCCAGCCAACTCCAGACCCCGCCGATGTACTGGAATTGGTGAAGCTTTCGAGCAATTTGGGCTGCGATTTGTATATGGAAAACGAAGAGGAAGTGCAACCCCTAGACTTTCAGCGATTTAGCGATCAGTTTGCGCGATCGAAGGCCGAGAGAGTGCTTTCATATTTATTGGAAGATACTTTGAAACCAGCGGTTTATAGCACTGCACCCAAACCTCATTTTGGTTTAGCGCTAACTGATGGTTACGCTCATTGCGCCTCGCCACTATCCCGCTATGCGGATTTGTTAAATTTGCGAGTGTTACAGGCCGTCTTTGAACAAGGACGCGATCGCCGTACTACTCGCGCTAAGGAAAGAGTGAATTTACATCACTCCTCTTGCGCTGGTCAAATTAATTGGAATGTTTTACCCCCCGAAGTTCATCACGAGTTTGAAGCTCAATTTGCCTCAGTAGTCGTGCATTTAAGCGAACGCGAAAGAGTGGCCCAAGATGCAGAAAATGATTTGGAGGGACTCAATAAAACTGGATTGATGAAGGAACGCACTGGTCAAACTTTCCAAGGTTTGATTACTGGCGTACAATCTTACGGTTTCTTTGTGGAAATCGAGATTGTAGTAGATGAGGAAACTCTACGAGTAGAGGGACTGGTTCATGTTTCTTCGCTTAAGGACGATTGGTATGAGTATCGATCGCGCCAGCAGACTCTCGTAGGTCGCAAAAATCGCAATCAATACCGCTTAGGCGATCGCGTGGAAGTTCAGGTCAAGAGTGTTGATTATTATCGCCAGCAAATTGATTTAGTAGCAGTTGGCGGCGGTAGTGAGGCTTTTTATGACAGCGATGATTAAGGAATTGCTAATTGCTAATTGCTAATTGGTAATTGCTAATTGCTAATTGCTAGTTAGTCACTTTGTCATTGCGAGCTCCGCGAAGCAATCCCAAAGTCTTAATGATTGCCTCGCGGAGCTCGCAATGACAGATATAGCAACTGCCAAGGCGGCGCTGGACACAATCGATTGCGAAAAACCTCCTGTCTCCTGTATAACAACTAACAGATGACTAATAATAAACCTCTAATCGTAGGAGTAACTGGTGCATCAGGTTTAATCTATGCAGTGCGAACTTTAAAGTTTTTATTGCAAGCTGATTTCTCAGTTGAACTGGTTGCTTCTAAATCTACTTATATGGTTTGGCAAAGCGAACAGAACATCCGAATGCCCGCAGAAACATCTCTTCAGGAGGAATTTTGGCGCGAGCAAGCTGGAGAAGAAAAAGGAGGAAAACTCCACTGTCATCCTTGGCAAGATATAGGAGCTAATATTGCAAGTGGTTCGTTTCCCACTTTAGGAATGATTGTGATACCGTGTAGTATGAGTACGGTGGGAAAATTAGCGGCTGGGTTGAGTTCAGATTTGCTGGAAAGAGCGGCAGATGTACAACTTAAGGAGGGGCGAAAATTGGTGCTAGTACCTCGCGAAACGCCTTTGAGTTTAATTCACCTCCGAAATTTGACGGCTTTGGCAGAAGTGGGAGTTAGAATTGTTCCAGCGGTTCCTGCTTGGTATCATAATCCTCAGACAATTGAAGATTTGGTGGATTTTGTGGTAGCTCGTGCCTTAGATCAGTTGGATATTGACTGCGTTCCCATCAAACGGTGGAAACAAGATTAAAATGGTTAATAGTTAACTGTTAACTGTTAACTGTTAACTGTTGGTTCTTAGGATACAATTAAACGTAGGATGAGTACTCGTCGCAAAAAAAGCTTGTAACTAATAGCTAAATTCAATTAAAAATTAAAAGTTGAAAATTAAAAAGGAAATTAATTGAATTTTTAATTTTACATTTTTAATTATTGAGAGAGACAAGCGCCCACCTTACAAGTTATAGAAGTGTTTATTTATATCCAACTACTTATTACTATTACAATTTAGGTGTGTAACAGCTTAGTAGTTGTTGTTAGGTAACAACAAGTGTGACAGATATAAAGTTTTTTACCAATTACCAATTACCAATTACCAATTACCAATTACCAATTACCAATTAGAAAAAAAATGTCTATCGCGCGGCTTGTACTATTTTTAGTAATTATTGGAGGTCTGACGCTTTTTATCCTGCAAAATGCGTCGTTTTCGTTATCGCTGGTCTTTCTAGGGGTGCGATCGCAAACTCTACCCCTATCAATCTGGATTCTGATTAGTCTAGCAGCGGGAGTAACCACATCATTTTTGATTTCTGGTTTGTTGACCTTCTCCAATTATTTAGCTGAAAAAGAATGGCGGACTCGGAATGCAGGCCGTAGAAGTCCCGATAGTTTCTCTGGCGGTACCAATCCAGTAACGCCTCCACCTTCTCCCAGAAAGCCTGATTTAGATCCTTCTGTTGCTAATTGGCAAACTAAGGAAACTGAGGTAAGTTATTCCCAGAGGAGTGAGAATGCAACCCCAAGCAAGTACAATGTACAGACATTTGTGCAGGAAGTGTCTCAAGTTTTCTCGTCTAATTTTAATGCAGGGGCGGGCTCATTTAGCAGCCAAAAGAGCGATGGTGGTAGGGAAAATGTAGAGGTTATAAGTCCAAATGAAGACATTGATGATGATTGGGTGGAGGTTGGCGATGGCCTTAGCAGTCAAAGTGGTGATGATGATTGGGGAGATGAGGAAGAGCAGCAACCCTTATCTAAGAATGAGGATATACAGCAAAAACCGATTAATTACGAATCCCCGCAAGAACCGAAAAGTCAATCATGGTCTGGTTCTGTTTATTCTTATGGTTATCGTGAACCTAGAAATACAGGGGTGGGTAAAACTGAATCCGTCTACGATGCCGATTTTCGCCTGATTACACCGCCTTATACGCCACCGCCTTATACGCCGCCACCTTATACGCCGCCATCTCAGAGTGATGATTGGGAAAAGTCAACGAATAATGATGATGATGAGGATTGGGGTTTGGGAGAAGATGACGAGTTTGGTGACGATCGCTCTTTGGATTTGCGTAAGCGCGATCGCAGTTAATTCGATTAAAGATTGTATAACTGATGCAAAACCATTAGTAACGCTGCCATCTTGGCGGTAAAATAACCGCCAAGATGGCGGCGTTACGTAAACTGTGAGTAAATCCGATCGAAGATTAGGAAAATAGTGAAGGAATTGGCAATGGATTTATTAAGAGGAGTAAATCTCTATCTCGTCGGTATGATGGGTGCAGGGAAAACAACAGTAGGGCGGTGGTTGGCATCGGAGCTAGGCTATCATTTTTTTGATACTGATGATGTAATTTCAAAAGCAGCTAATCTATCTATTAGTGAAATTTTTGCTAGAGATGGAGAAGAAGCATTTCGCCAGTTAGAAAGTCAAGTGCTTGGGGAACTTTCGGCTTATAAAAAGCTAATCGTAGCAACGGGCGGCGGCATTGTCTTGCGGCAGATGAACTGGAGCTATCTTCATCACGGGATTGTGGTATGGCTGGATGTACCTGTGGAAGAACTTTGCGATCGCTTGCGAGAGGATAATTCTCGGCCTCTCCTGCGCGAGGGGGAACCCAGAGCGATACTGCAAAATATCCTTAACCAGAGGCAGCGTTTCTACGCCCAAGCAGATGTCCGAGTTGCTGTAGGGAGCGAAACACCTGAAGCTGTGGGAATGCGCGTAATTGAAGAATTGCAAAAAGTGGTTAAAAAGGGGACTGAGGATTAGGAGGTGGGAGCGGGGGAGATGGGGGGCAGAGGAGCAGAGGCGCAGAGGCGACTGGGAAGGCAAAAGGATTTAGTGTTCTAGGAGAGGTTCAAGACGTTAGCTGAATGCTAACGCACAAGAAAAGCAAAATTCTCCTCATCCTCCCCATCTCCCTCATCTCCCCCATCTCCCCCATCTCCCCCCGCTCCCCTACCCTTCCCAACAAAAGTGCCCCACTGCTGAAAGGCTGTAGGGCGCAAGGACAGTTAAACGCTTCTTTAATTCTCGGCAAATCTACCATGAATACGATCGCTCATTGTGACGATTTTCAGAGTGTCCATTCAAACAGATTGCAGCGTATCAAAAAATGTAACGCAGCCTTTACAAAACTACACTTGCTATAGCTTGTTAGTAATACCTCATGCAATTTTTGTTAGCAGCTTCGCAGGCTGCTTTTTTTCTATTATCACTCTTGCAGAACTTTTCAGGATTCCCATGATAATTAATTTCTCTTCAATTAGCCATTAGCCATTAGCCATTAGCAATTACCAATTAGCAATTACCAATTAGCCATTAGCCATCAACTCTTTTAAAAGTAGAGCTTTGCTGCCCCTCCAAATCCGAATCCAGCAAGAGAAACAACTGTCAAAATCCAGAAAGCCTGCCACTTTTGAAAACCTGATGTCTGAATATCGAGTCTGGCTAGAGATCCTGCGGAAAGTAGGATTAAACCGGTGGCAAAAAGGTGCAGCCAGGCGACAACTACCACTGCAAAAAAAGCAGTAGTAATGATGGAAATAAAAGCTCCGACATCAGTTCTAAACCATCTAAATATTAATCTTTTCATATGGTTTAGGGGAGCAGTTAATACCCCACATAACAGGAAGATGGCAACTACAGCTAAAAACCAAACTGTTAGGTGAGTATCAGATTTGGATAGATTCCAGCCAAAGGTGCTATAAGTAACGAAAAGTATTGCTAGAGAACTCCAAGGAAGTTTCTTCACGGCTTTTGAGTCACCAAGATTAACCTCTAAAGGTTGGTGGAAATAGCCTGAACAGGACAGGTAGGAATGCACTGTTCGCAAACGATACAGCGCGATCGCGTAAAGGTTAGTTTAAATGTTTCTTTGTCTAAGGTCAAGGCTTCTGTGGGACAAACGCCGGTACAGAGCCCACAGTGTACGCAGATGTCTTCGTCAATTAGTATCTCTCGACTGGCGAGGGATACGGTAATATTCTGCGATCGCATCCAGTCTATGGCTGCGTCTAACTGGTCGATATCTCCCGCCAACTCTAGTACGAGTTTGCCTATTTGATTTGGGGCTACCTGAGCTCGGATAATATTGGCAGCTACATTAAAATCCTTTGCCAGTCGATAGGTGACGGGCATACGGATTGAGCGTTGGGGAAAGGTCAGCGTTACCCGTTTTTTCACGCTCTATGTCCTCTATATTCACAATTAATCTGTCTCTACTTCTGTTTTACCGCATTTCCGACTGGATCGGAACTTAATTAATATGGCAATCCAGAGGTTTTTCTATTGTTTGTTGCTGAGGTACAATTTGTCCCCAAATTATGGTACACTCTTAAATGAGAAACTTAATCAACTTAAG
This sequence comes from Kamptonema animale CS-326, assembly GCF_028330895.1. Classification (NCBI taxonomy): domain Bacteria; kingdom Bacillati; phylum Cyanobacteriota; class Cyanophyceae; order Oscillatoriales; family Microcoleaceae; genus Kamptonema; species Kamptonema animale. Next base: position 33,044 of record NZ_JAQMUA010000457.1, read on the forward strand.
CAATCTCTATTACTGTTAAAAAAAGCACAATTAAAATTGCAATACTTCAATGAGTCCTAATTCACAAGAATCAACCCCTACGGCTGCAAGTCAGAAGTTGGAATCGAACACAGCAAAACGGCTGAGAAACTTATTGATTATTTTGGCAGCGATCGCATTGGGGATTTCCCTGTTCTTGGGACTGCAAATCGAAACACCATCAAATGCTCTAACGGAGATGGCAGAAGCATCGACACCGCTAGAAGTTGCTGTTAGCAACGGTAAGCCGACTCTGGTAGAATTTTATGCCAATTGGTGTGGTAGCTGTCAGGCGATGGCAAAAGATATGAGCGAAGTTAAGGAAAAATACAGCGATCGCATAAATTTTGCGATGTTGAATGTAGATAATAACAAATGGTTGCCAGAGGTGCTCAAATACAGAGTGGATGGCATTCCCCACTTTGTATTTTTGAGCGATAAAGGAGATGCGATCGCTCAGACTATAGGCGAAGCCCCACGCAATATAATGGAATCAAATTTAGAAGCTTTAATTGCTGGTAAAGCCTTACCCTACGCGGAAGCTACAGGTCAAGTTTCCAGTTTTAAACCACCAGTAACTCCTTCCAAAGCTAGCACAGCAGATCCGCGATCGCACGGCAGCCAAGTTCAGTAAGATTAAGTATTAATATATCTGAAGGAAGAGCGAAGACGGAAGGCGGAAGACGGAAAATGCAATAACACCAAGAGTTTCAGCAATAACCTCCTAACCGTCCAGGCGGTTGATAAAATTAAATAATTTAATCTGGAGTATGTAGTTGGGGTGCGATCGCTAAAACCTCACTACATCCAAAATGGTTAAGTTATTTAATCGTAGTGAAAAGTCAACAATCACTGAGGAATTTTGACAGATGGCGACTGACAAAACTGGACTAAGCATCAGCGCGATCGCAATTCGCCGCCACATCGGGACAATCATGCTCACCCTCGCGATCGCAATTGTGGGCCTATTTTACATCACTCAACTCCCCGTCGATCTCCTCCCCTCCATCACCTATCCCCGCATCGGCGTGCGCCTTGAGGCCCCCGGAATCTCCCCAGAAGTAGCAGTTGACGAAATCACCCGCCCCCTAGAACAAGGACTCTCAGCCACCGAAGGAGTCACCCAAGTCTTCTCCCGTACCCGCGAAGGCCAAGTTAGCGTCGATTTATTCTTCAAACCAGGAGGAAACATCGACCAAGCCCTCAACGACGCAACCGCCGCCGTCAACCGCATCCGCAACCAACTTCCAGATACAGTTGAAGCCCCCAGATTATTTAAAGTTGACCCCTCCCAGCAGCCAGTTTACGAATTTGGCCTCACCTCAGACTCCTTGCGGGGAGTCGATTTGCGCGTATTTGCTGACGAAGAACTCGCGCGCGAACTCAACGTCATACCAGGCTTAGCCGCCGTTGACGTTTCCGGCGGCGTACAAGAAGAAATCCAAGTTAACCTCGACTTAAATCGCCTGCAAGCCTTGGGAGTCAACGTTTCTGACGTACTCTCCACCCTCGAAGACCGCAACCAAGACACCTCCGGCGGTAGACTACAACAAGAATCCGGCGAACCCTTAACGCGGACAATAGGGCGCTTTCAAAATGCCAGCGAAATCCGCGATCTTTCCTTCCAAATCGCAGGTTCTAATCCCCCCAAACGAGTTTATATCCGCGACTTTGCCGAAGTCATAGATGGTACTGAAGAAGAACGAGTTAAAGTATTTCTCAATCAGAAACCCGCAGTAAAAATCAGCATTCAGAAGCAGCCAGATGCCAATACCATCACAGTTGTAGATGGTATTAAAAAGCGCCTCGAAGAGTTGAGAAAGTCGGGGATAATTACCCCGGACATGGCGATTACAACCACCCTTGATGAATCAAAATTCATCCGGGATTCTATTTCCAATGTATTGTTTTCAGGTTTAAGCGGATCTGCCTTAGCTGGTATTGCCGTGTTACTTTTCCTGGGTTCTCTACGACAGACCCTAATTATTGTCCTGGCAATTCCCCTAGCCACACTCACGGCTATTATTTTGATGGGACTGTTTCATCTGTCTATTAACATCTTCAGTTTAGGCGGTTTAGCCTTGGGTGTTGGGATTGTCGTAGACAACTCAATTGTGATGTTAGAAAATATAGTTGAGGGAGTTAATAAAAACAAAAGCAAAACAACTAACGGCAAAAGAACAAGCATCCTTGATGCAGCCGAAAAAAGTAGTCAAGAACTAGAATCAGCTTTATTTGCCTCTACTGCTACCAACTTAGTTGCGGTACTCCCATTTTTGCTAGTAGGCGGCTTTATCTCCTTACTTTTCAACGAGTTAATTCTGACAATTACTTTCGCCGTAGCTGCTTCTTTAATTGTCGGTTTAACCATTGTCCCGATGATGACTTCTCGGCTATTAGCTGTGAGAGTTTCAAGCGGTGTGGGCAAATTTTGGGCCTTGCGGGCATTTAATCGAGCCTTCCACAGCGCTACATTAGGCTACGGCAGATTTTTAGGAGCAATTCTGCGGTGGCGGTTAATAATAATTGTACTTGCTATTGTTATTTTGGGTTTCAGTAGTTTGCAGATGGTTGGTCAAATTCCCCAAGAAATTTTACCCAGAATTAATACTGGTCAAG